>DASYJZ010000799.1:0-4271 GCA_035995965.1 Longimicrobium sp.
GGTGGTGGTGCGCGGCCGGCGGATCTTCGAGGCGGCGCTGCGCCGAGGGGTGGAGCGCGGCGAGCTGCGCGACGTGCCGCTCACCGACGCCGCCCGGCTCGCCATCGCCCCGCTGGTGCACGCCTCCATCTACCAGCGCTCCCTCCTCCCGTTCGACCCGGACGGGTGGGAGATGGAGCGCTACCTGGAGCTCCACATCGACCTCTTCCTTCGCGGGCTCGCGAAGGTGCCGGAGATAAAGACAAATGCGTAAGCGCACGCTTGCGATCACGTTCGTGTTCGCCGCCGCGGCGCGCGGCGCCCGGGCGCAGGAGCCCGTTCGCCTGACGCTGGGGCGCGCCGTGGCGGTCGCGGCCGACACCGCCCCCGCCGTGCAGCTCGCCGCCCTCCGCGCCGAGGAGGCGGAGCAGCGCGTGCGCGAAACCCGCGGCGCCCTGCTCCCCAGCCTCTCCGCCGCCGTATCGGAGGACCGCCGGACCTCGAACCTGGAGACCTTCGGCTTCAACCTGCCGCTCCCGGCCGGGCAGTCCATCCCCCCCAAGATCGGGCCGGTGGACGTGTTCGACGCGCGGCTGCGGGCGAGCACGCCGCTCTTCGACCCGGCGGGGATCGCGCGGGTGCGCGCCGTGCGTGCCGCGGCCCAGGGGTCGCAGGCGGACCGCGCCACCGCGGCCGAGGGCTCGGGGCAGCGCGCGGCGCTGGCGTACGTGCAGGGGGAGCGGGCCAGCGCGACCATCGCCGCCCGCCGCGAGGACGTGCGGCTGGCCAGCGAGCTGGTGTCGCTGGCGCAGGCCCAGCTCGACCGCGGGGTGGCGACGGCGCTGGACGTGACCCGCGCGCGGACGCAGCTCGCGGCCGCGCAGGGGCTGCTCTCCGTGGCGGAGAACCAGCTCCAGCAGGCCAAGCTCGCCCTCACCCGCGCCATGGGCGTGGCCCCGACGACGAACGTGGCGATCGCCGACGCGCTGGGGCCGCAGACCGCGGCCAGCACCGTGCCGGCGGACGAGGCGGCGGCGGTGCGGGCGGCGCTCGCCAACCGCCCGGAGCTCCGCTCGGCCGAGGCCGCGGAGCGCTCGGCGCGGCTCTCGGCGGCCTCGGTGCGCGCGGAGCGGCTGCCGCGGCTGGACCTGGCGGCCGACTACGGGCTCTCCGGGCTCAACCCGGTGGACGCCTTCCCCACCTACAACCTGGCGGTGCAGGTGTCGGTGCCGGTGTTCGACGGCTTCCGCCGCGAGGCGCGGCAGGAGCAGCAGCAGCTCGCGGCGCAGGAGGCCCGCGTGCGCGCCGGCGACGTGCGGGCGCAGGTGGAGGCCGACGTGCGCTCCGCCCTGCTCGACGTGGCGACCGGCGCGGACCAGCAGCGCATCGCCGCCGAGCGGCTGCGGCTGGCCAACGAGGAGCTCTCGCAGGCGCAGGAGCGCTTCGCCAACGGGCTCGCGGGCAACATCGAGGTGATCAACGCGCAGCAGAACCTGGTCCGCGCGCGCGACGCGGTGATCGAGGCGCAGTACGCCTCGGCGGCGGCGCGCGTGAGCCTTGCCCAGGCCACCGGGACCACCCTGAACCTCCGCTGACGGACGTGAACGAGGACGACGAGACCATGGCCAACGCGACCGCATCCATCAATACGACCTCCGACGCTCCCGCAGGCGGCCCGCGCGCGGTGACGCTCGACAACACCCCCGAGGCGCCGAAGAAGAAGCGCCCGGTGCTCCCCATCCTGGGCGTGCTGCTGCTGGCGCTGCTCGGCTACTTCGGGTACCGCTGGTGGGAGGGGCGCAACTGGGAGGAGACCGACAACGCGCAGGTGGAGGGGCACGTGACCCCCGTGCTGCCGCGCGTGGGCGGCTACGTGGCCCAGGTGCGGGTGGAGGAGAACCAGGCGGTGAAGGCAGGCGACACCCTGCTGGTGATCGACGACCGGGACCTGCGCGCCAAGCTGGAGCAGGCGAACGCGGACCTCGCGGCCGCCGAGGAGCAGACCGCGGGCGGGGGCGGGCAGGCGGTGGCGCAGGCCGCCGCGGCGCAGGCCCAGGCCGGCGCCGCGCGCGCCAACATCGGCGCGGCCGAGGCGAACGCGGAGAAGGCGCGGCGCGACGTGGAACGCCTTCGGCCGCTGGCGGAGCGCAACATCGTCAGCAAGCAGCAGTTCGACGGCGTGGTCGCCGCCGCGGAGGCGGCGAATGCCCAGGTGCGCGCGGCGCGCGAGAACGCGAACGCCGCCGCCAGCCAGGCGACCGCCGCCGGCGCCGGGGTGCGGGTGACGCGCTCGCGCATCGAGAGCGCCCGCGCCTCGCGCGACGCGGTGGCGCTGCAGCTCGGCTACGCCGTGGTCACGGCGCCGATGGACGGCGTGGTCGCCCGCAAGTCGGTCGAGGTGGGGCAGATGGTGCAGCCCGGGCAGCCGCTGATGACGGTGGTGCCGCTGGGCGACGTGTGGGTGACGGCGAACCTGAAGGAGACGCAGACGCGCGACCTGCGCCCGGGCGACCCGGTGGAGGTGGAGGTGGACGCGTATCCCGCCCACACCTTCCACGGCCGGCTGCAGAGCATCAGCCCGGCGACGGGCGCGCGCTTCTCGCTCCTTCCACCCGACAACGCGACGGGGAACTACACCAAGGTGGTGCAGCGCATCCCGGTGCGCGTGCGCTTCGACGGGGGGATAGACCCGGCGCACCCGCTGCGCCCGGGGATGAGCGCCACGGTGCGGATCAAGGCGCGGGGCTGAGGCGGCCGTGAGCACCACCACGCTCCCGCTCCCGCGCGGCGGGGCAGCGGCGCGCGTCGCCGCCGATCCCTACGCGCACCGCTACCTGATCGCGGTCACGGTCACGCTGGCGTCGGTGCTGGAGCTGCTCGACACCAGCATCGTGAACGTGGCCATCCCCCACATGATGGGGACGCTGGGGGCCACGCTGGACCAGATCGCGTGGGTCTCCACCGGCTACGTGGTGGCGAACGTGATCGTGCTCCCCATCACCGGGTGGCTCTCCGCGCGCTTCGGGCGGCGGCGCTACTTCGCGGCGTCCATCGCGCTGTTCACCATCGCCTCCTTCTTCTGCGGCAACGCGGGGACGCTGGGGGCGCTGGTGTTCTGGCGCATCGTGCAGGGGGTGGGCGGCGGGGCGCTGCTGTCGACGTCGCAGTCCATCCTCTACGAGGTGTTCCCGCGCGAGGAGTTCGGGACGGCGATGGCCATCTTCGGGATGGGGGTGATGGTGGGCCCCACGCTCGGCCCCACGCTGGGCGGGTACATCACCGACGCGCTGGGATGGCCCTGGATCTTCTACATCAACATCCCGCTGGGGATGATCGCCCTGGCGATGACGCTCGGGTACATCAAGGACTCGCGCTTCGCGCAGAAGGTGGCGGCGGTCGACTGGACCGGGCTGGCGCTGCTGATCGCCGGGATCGGCTGCCTGCAGACCTTCCTGGAGCGCGGCGAGCGGCTGGACTGGTTCGAGTCGGGCGAGGTGGTGGCGCTGGCGGTGGTGAGCGCGGTGTCGCTGGTGCTCTTCGTCTGGCACGAGCTGCGGACGGAGCACCCGATCGTGGACCTGCGCATCCTCAGGAGCCGGCAGCTCTCCGCCGGGATCGCGTTCGCGGCGATGCTGGGGGTTTGCCTCTACGCCACCGTCTTCCTCCTCCCCGTCTACCTGCAGACGCTGCTGGGCTTCACCGCGGAGCAGACGGGGTTCGTCATCCTCCCCGGCGCGCTGGCGAGCGCCTTCACCATGGCGGCGATGGCGCGGACCACGGGGAAGGTGGACGGGCGCATCCTGGTGGTGTGCGGCGTGGCGATCTTCTTCGCGTCGATGTTCATGCACTCGCACTTCACCACGCAGAGCGGGCAGGGGGACTTCTTCTGGCCGCTGATCCTGCGGGGGGTGGGGCTGGGGCTGATCTTCGTGCCGATGACGAACCTGGCGCTGGCGGACCTGCCGATGGAGCAGATCCCCGGCGGCACGGGGCTCTACAACCTCACGCGGCAGCTCGGCGGCAGCATCGGCATCGCGGTCACGGCCACGCTGGTGGACCGCTTCCGCGGGCAGAACTACGCGGCGCTGAGCGAGCACGTGAGCCGCTACGGCGAGGCCACCCGCGAGCGCCTGGCGATGATCACGCAGGCGCTGGTCGCGAAGGGGATCCCCGCGCCGCTGGCCGAGACGCAGGCGATCCGCGTGATCCAGCGGCAGGTGATGGCGCAGGCGGCGATGGTGAGCTACGAGCACCTCTTCCTGCTCTTCGGCGTGGGGATGGCGCTGACCCTC
>DASYJZ010000800.1:0-2759 GCA_035995965.1 Longimicrobium sp.
CCGTCGCGGTGGAATTCGGCAATTTGGGCGGTGGAGAGAGGCATAGTAACTTGTTGATTGGAGAAGAAAAAAAGTCTCACGCAGAGACGCGGAGGCGCGGAGAGACCTGATTCTCTCCGCGCCTGCTCGCAAACCGCTCTAGCCGCGATTACAGCAGCGTGCCGCCCAGCACCAGCTTCGCGATGGTGAAGTAGAGGACGAGGCCGGTCACGTCCACCAGCGTGGCCACGAAGGGGGCGGAGGAGTTGGCGGGGTCGAGCCCCATGCGCCGCAGCAGGAGCGGGAGCATGGAGCCGGCGAGGGTGCCCCACAGCACGATCCCCACCAGGCTCGCCGCCACCGTGAACGCCACCGCCAGGTAGTGCGGGCCGTACGTGTGGAACACCCCCTCCCAGGTGACGATCCGCACGAAGCCGATCACCGCCAGGATCAACCCCAGCGACAGCCCGGTGGTGAACTCGCGGCGCACCACCCGCCACCAGTCGCGCAGCCGCACCTCGCCCAGCGCCATGGCGCGGATCACCAGCGTGCTCGCCTGCCCCCCCGTGTTCCCGCCCGAGCTGATCATCAGCGGGACGAAGGTCGCCAGCACCACGGCGCGCGCCACCTCGTCCTGGTAGTACGCCATGGCCGTGGTGGTGAGCATCTCGCTGACGAACAGCACCACCAGCCACACCCCGCGCTTGCGCACCATCTCCGGCACGCTCACGTCGAAGTACGGCGCGTCCAGCGCCTCCACGGCGCCGGCCTTCTGGATGTCCTCGGTCGCCTCTTCCTGCACCACGTCGACGATGTCGTCGAGCGTCACGATCCCCATCAGCCGCCACTGCGCGTCCACCACCGGCACGGCGAACAGGTCGCTCTCGGTGAGCAGCAGCGAGACCGACTCCTGGTCCATGTGCTCGGGGACGGTGACCAGCTCCGTCTCCATGATGCCGCTGATCAGCGCGTCGCCCGGCGCCGCGAAGAGCTCGCGGAAGGAGACCACGCCGCGCAGCCGCTGCTCCGCGTCGAGCACGTACACGTAGTAGATGGTCTCCAGCCGCCGCCGCGCCTGCCGGCGCAGGTAGGCGATGGCCTCGTCCACCGTCTGCTCCGGGCGCAGCCGGGCGAAGCGGGGGCTCATCAGGCCGCCCGCCTCGTCTTCCTCGTACGCCAGCAGCGCGCTCACCTCGCGCCGGGTGACGGGGTCGAGCAGCTCCGTGACCGCCGCGCGGTCCTCGGGGTCGAGCTCCTGCACCAGGTCGGCCGCGTCGTCGGGCGGCAGCAGGCGCACCCAGCGGCGGCGGGCGCCCGGGCGCAGCTCCATCAGCAGCTCCGCCTGGTCGCGCGTGGAGAGCGACAGGAAGAAGTCGTCGGCGTCGTCGGCGGGCAGGAGCTGGAACCCCTCCGCGCGCTCGTCGCGCGAGAGGATCGGCCACACGTCCTGCAGCTCGTCGGCGGTGAGCGCCTCGGGTGCGGTCATCCGGATCGCGTCGCGTGGTCGGTGGACGGGGGCGGGTGGGCCGCGGCGCGTAATGCTACCAGCCGTGGGCGTGGGGCACCAGCGGGATGGTAAGGTGACAAGTGCTAAGTGCTAAGTGCTAAGTGACAAGTGCTAAGTGCTAAGTGCCAAGTGCCAAGTGCCCAGTGCCAAGCGCCAAGTATGCTTTTCAGCACTTAGCACTCAGCACTTGGCACTCTCTCCTCCGTCACACCCAGTGCTGCCTCTTGAAATACAGGAGGAGAACGGCACCCAGGGCGAGCATCAGCCCCAGCGCCCACTCGTATCCATAGCGCCACGCCAGCTCGGGCATGATGTGGAAGTTCATCCCGTAGATCCCGGCTACCAGCGCCATCGCCATCAGGATGATGGACCACGCGGCCATCACCCGCATGGTGATGTTGAGCTGGTTCGAGGTCACCGAGAGCTGCGCCTCCATCGCGCCGGTGAGCAGGTCGCGCAGGGTGTCGATCTCCTCCACCACCCGCATCATGTGGTCGTGAACGTCCTGGAAGTACAGGGTCAGGTCGGCCGAGAGGAAGGGGAGGTCGCGCCGCAGCAGCGTGGACACCACGTCGCGCTGCGGGCCGAGCACCTTGCGGAAGAGCGTCATCTCGCGCCGCACGTTCAGCAGCTGCTCCAGCCCGCCCTGCTCGCGCCGCCCCTCGAAGATCCTCGCCTCCATCTCCTCCACCCGGTCGGAGAAGTGGTCGATCACCGGGAAGTAGTGGTCGACGATGGTGTCCATCACCGCGTGCGCCAGCACCCCCACGGTGCGGAAGGCCCCCGGGTCGGCGCGCCAGCGGGCCAGCACCTCGCCGAACTCGGCCACGCGGTGGTCGTGCACCGTCACCATGTAGCGCCGCCCGAGGAAGAGGTGCACCTCGTGCAGCGCCATGCGCTCGCGCGCGGGGTTCATGGCGGCGGCGTACATCACCAGGAAGAAGTAGCCGGGGTAGCGGTCGAGCTTGGGGCGCTGCCGCCCGCGGATGCAGTCCTCCACCGCCAGCGGGTGGAAGCGCAGCCGGTCGCGCAGGAACTCGGCCTCGGCTTCGCCGGGGCAGGCCACGTCGATCCACACCAGCGGCGCGGAGGTGTCGTCGGCGCTCTCCGCCGTCTGGCAGGCGTCGAAGAGCTCCAGCCCGGCCTCCAGGGGGATGGAGTGCACGCCGTTCTCCCCGGCGGTCCAGCAGGAGGTGTGCGACGTCTCCCGCGGCTCCGTGCTCTCCCGCGCCTGCGAGGGGAAGCCGGAGTCGAGGCGCGGCTCGCCGTCCAG
>DASYJZ010000801.1:0-3235 GCA_035995965.1 Longimicrobium sp.
TTCTCCCCGTTCCCTTTGCGTCTCTGCGTGAAACGGCGGTTGCGGGATGTCGGAACGCGATGTTGCTTTGGGAGACCACCTGGAGAGCGATGCCGAGGACGATGACCACCCCCGCCGGCGAGATGCCGTTCCTCGACCACCTCGAGGAGCTGCGCTGGCGGCTGATCTGGAGCCTGCTGGCGGTGACGCTCTGCGCCATCGTGGGCTACGTCCTGGTCACGCGCCTGGACGTGCTGGGGCTGCTGGTGGAGCCGATCAAGCCGTTCCTGCACGGGACCAAGCTGAAGTACCTGAGCCCCACCGAGCCGTTCTTCATCACGCTCAAGCTCGCGATCTCCGTCGGCCTGGTGCTGGCCTCGCCCATCGTGATCTACCAGGTGTGGGCGTTCCTGGCGCCGGCGCTGCTCCCCTCCGAGCGGCGCATCATCGTCCCCGCGCTGTACATGGGGCTGGTGCTCTTCGCGCTGGGCGTGCTGATGAGCTACAAGATCGTGCTCCCCATGACGCTCTCCTTCACCATGAGCTTCCAGACGGAGAGCCTGGAGCAGAGCATCGTGATCGGCGAGTACCTGGCCTTCGTCACCCGGCTGCTGCTGGCCTTCGGCGGGGTGTTCGAGCTCCCGGTGGTGGTGCTGATCCTCTCGGCGATGGGGCTGGTGACCCCCGAGTTCCTGAGCGGCAAGCGCCGCCACGCGATCGTGATCATCACCGTGCTGGCCGCGGTGCTCACCCCGGGCGACGTGATCACGCTCACGCTGATGATGATGGTCCCGCTCATCCTCCTCTACGAGTTCTCCATCGTGCTCTCGCGGCTGGTGGCGCGCCGCCGGCGCCTGGCTGCCGCGGCGGAAGGGTGAGGAATGGGTTAGCGGCGGGCACCCCGGCTCCCGCCGCCGCGGCGCGCGGCGTTAGGTTGCACGACGCGGGAACTCCACGCAGGCAGATGACGCACGTGAAGAACAGAGCCGCTCCGCTCCTCCTGCTCCTCCTCCTCCTCGGCATGGCCGCGGCGGCGGCCGTCTCTCCTTCGGAGGCGGCCGCGCAGGTGATCCCGGTTCCCGGCGGGCGCCGTCCGACGGCCACCCCGCGGGTGCGGCCGAACGAGCGCGCGCCGGGGGCCCGCGGCGACACCGGGCAGCCGCGCCCCACCGGCGGCCCCACCGAGCGCGACTCGGTGATCGACGCGCTGCTGCGGCTGGAGGGCTACGTCCCCGTCTGGTACAACGCCGACAGCGCCGACTACCGCGCCGACGACCGCACCCTGCGGCTGCGCGGGAGCTCGCGGGTGGAGCGCGACGGCCGGGTGATCACCGCCAAGGACTCGCTGGTCTACCAGGACCGCCGCGACTTCGTGACCGCCTACGGCCAGCCGCAGGCCACCGACGTGGAGGGCGAGCCGATCAGCGGCGACGTGTTCTACTACAACATCGCCAGCGGCCGGGCCACCGCGCGGGGCGCCCGCACCAAGATCACCGACAACGCCACCTGGTACGTGGAGGGCGACGTCACCCGCGAGGCGACCAACCGCATCTACGCCAGCAACAGCACCTTCACCTCCGACGACCGCGCCGAGCCGGCCTACTACTTCAAGGCCGACCGGATCATGATCATCCGCAACCGCATCCTGATCGGCCGGCCGGCGTACCTGTACTTCAAGAACGTGCCGGTGATGGCGATCCCCTTCATCGTGCAGGACCTGGAGAACGGGCGCCGCAGCGGCTTCCTGATCCCGCAGTTCGAGATCAACGACATCGTGCGCACCCGCGGCGGGCGCGGCGGCAGCCGGGGGACGGGGCGCGAGTTCTCCAACATCGGCTACTACTGGGCGATGAGCCCGTACCTGGGGCTGCAGCTCGCAGCGCGGTGGCGCAGCCAGAGCTACATGGCGATGCGCAGCAACCTGGAGTTCAACTTCCGCCGGCGCTTCCTGACCGGGCAGGTGGAGGGAGAGCGCTTCTGGGAGACGGACGGGCCGGGGCGGCTGAACCTGAACGGCGGCGCGCGCTGGGACATGAACGAGCGCACCAACGTGTCGCTCTCGCTGGGCTACGCCTCGTCCACGCAGTTCGAGCGCAACCGCGTGGTCGACCCTTTCCGCCAGACGGCCGACCTCTCCTCGAACTTCGCGCTCACCCGCCGCACCGACTGGGGGAGCCTGTCGCTCACCGCCGAGCGGCGGCAGTCCATCGCCAACGACGACCGCACCTTCAGCCCGCGGCTGAACGTGAACGTGAACCCCATCACCCTCTTCCCCAACGCCACGGTCACGGTGGGGTTCGCGGGGAGCCAGCAGTCGCAGAGCTTCGGCGACGCGCTGGTGCGCCGGCAGCCGCCGCTGCAGCAGCGCGACGCCAGCGGTACGCTGGGGCTCTCGCTGGGCGACTTCCGCATCGGCTCGTCGGCCAGCTACAACCACAACTCGCGCGGGTCGCTGGCCGCGCTCGACCCCGCGCTGGCCGACAGCGCGCAGATCCGCGACAGCACCAGGCTGCTGCCGATCGCGGGGCGCGGGACGGACCGCATCAGCTTCAGCGCCAGCACCGGCTACCAGCTCACCCTCTTCGCCAGCACGCGGCTCACCCCCAGCATCGGCTTCTCCCGCGACCTGGTGCGGCGCGACACCACCGGCGCGGCGCCGGACAGCATGGCCGGCTCGTACGGCCGCTTCGTGGCGGGCCCGCCGCGGCTGAACATCGGCGCGGGGCTGGGCACCGACCTCTACGGCTTCTTCCCCGGCGTCGGCAACTACGAGGCGATTCGCCACCACATCCAGCCCATCATCAGCTGGACGTACTCGCCGGCGGTGCAGGTGAAGGACAGCGCCTCGGCGCGCACCCAGCGGCAGGTGTTCGGCGAGTTCTCGGCGAAGACGGTGAACCAGATCACCCTGGGCCTCACCCAGACCTTCGAGGCGAAGGTGCGCGAGACCCGCCCGGTACGCGGCGACTCGTCCGCCGACAGCGCCAGCGCGGCGGGGAACCGCGCCACGCCGGCGCCAGGGCAGGCGCGCAAGGTGATGCTGCTCTCCATCAACACCAACGCGCTGGCCTACAGCTTCGAGCCCATCGACCGCTTCGGCACGCGCTTCCTCACCCCCGACCTGAGCACCAACCTGCGCACCGACCTGCTGGGCGGGCTGCAGTTCACCATGACGCACAGCCTGTTCGAGCAGCGCGCGGGGGTGGACAGCGCGGGGGCGCGGGAGCTCCGGCGCGGGCGCTTCAGCCCGTTCCTC
>DASYJZ010000802.1:0-1971 GCA_035995965.1 Longimicrobium sp.
GCCCCAACGCCAGGCTTGTTGAGGATGATCTTGAGGGCGCGATCCGCGACCTGAAGGCCGAGCGCGATGGGGAGATCGAAGTTGCTGGCCCGAACTTGGCGCAAAGCCTCACCGAACTTGGCCTGATCGACGAGTATCGAATCTACTTGCACCCCGTCGTGCTTGGTCACGGCAAGCCATATTTCGCCGGACCCCGGCCGCGGCTCCGCCTTATGGCTAATGATCGGATTGGCGAGGATGTGATCAGGTTGATCTACGTTCCTGCTTAATCTCGCGACTCGCCGGATGGAAATCGCCGCTGAAGTCTGGTTTGGGGTTGGGCCCAAAGCGACGGGAACGGCCCGCTTTGGTCGCCAGCTGTCTCGGCGACGCTCACGAAGGTTCTCGACCCCATCATCGAAGTTCTCTCTTTTCCTCTGCGTCTCTGCGCGAAACGTTCCGTAGAAGTCAGCGCTCGCGCGGGGTCTCCCGGACTAGCGTCCCGGGCATGTCCGCGACCACGTAGGCCATCACCGCCATCGCGGCCACGCACTCCGCCATATCGCGCGGGTCGAGCTTGTCCATCGTGTCGGCGCTGCTGTGGTGGTAGTGGAAGTAGCGGGTGCCGTCCACGTCGAGGCCCAGCCCGGGGACGCCCGCGGCGATCAGCGGCCCCACGTCGGCCTCGCCGTCGCCCTTCTCCATCTTCCCCGCGCCGATCGGCTCCAGCAGCCGCGCGACCTGGCGCATCACCGCCAGCGCGGAGTCGCTCCCCTGGAAGCGGAAGCCGAAGGGCTTGAACACCCCGTTGTCGCTCTCCATCGCCAGCATGTGCCGCCCCACCTGGTCCCGATGCGCGGCCAGGTAGCCTCGCCCGCCGCGGGTGCCGTTCTCCTCGTTCGTCCACGCCACCACGCGCACCGTGCGCCGCGGATGGAGGCCCAGCCGCTGCATCAGCCGCACCGCCTCCCATGCCGCCACGACTCCACCGCCGTCGTCCATCGCCCCCGTGCCCACGTCCCACGAGTCGATGTGGCCGCCCAGCACCACCACCTCGTCGGGACGCTCGCTCCCCACGATCTCGGCCACCACGTTGCGCGACTGCGCCTCGGGGAGGAGGCGCGCGTTCATCGACAGGTGCACGCGCACCCGCTCGCCACGGGACTGGATGCGGTGCAGCATCATCGCGTCTTCCACGCTGAGCGCGGCGGCGGGGATGCGGGCCACGGTGGTGTCGTAGCGCAGCGACCCGGTGTGCGGGTTCTGCATGGACGCCGACGCCACGGACCGGATCAGCGCGGCCACGGCGCCCACCTTCGCCGCCGCGCTCGCGCCGCCGCCGCGGTAGGCCACCGTCTCGCGGTAGCTGGTGAAGGGCACGTCGAAGAGTACGATCTTGCCGCGCGCCTCCGCGGCGTGCGCGGCCAGGTCCGCGAACGAGGTCACCACCAGCACGTCGGCGGTGATGCCGCCCGGCGGCGTGCCGACGCTCATCCCCAGCCCGATCATGTGCAGCGGAAGCGCGCGCGGCGAGATGAGCTCGGCCGATTCGTCGCCGCGCACCCAGTGCGGCACCATCACCGGCTCACCGCGCACGTTCTGCAGCCCGTCGCGCCGCATCTCGTCCAGCACCCAGTCGATGGTGCGCTCCAGGCTTTCCGACCCGCTCAGCCGGTTGCCGAAGCGGTCCACCATCGTCGCCAGCCGGTTGTAGGCGAAGCTGTCGGCGAGCGCGGCCTGGATCAGGCGATTGGCATCGGCGCGGTAGCGCTGGTCGAGCGGCTCCTGCGCGTGGGCGGCGGACGAGGCGAGGAGCGCGGCGAGCACCAGCGCGGCACGGATGTGTACGGGCATCGCGTAGTCCAGGACGGGGTTTGGAGGAATGTACGACAAGATTAGCGAATTGACGCCCGGCGCGAAACGGCGAAACGTACGTAGTTCGTCAACCTCTTACTGCAGGCTCTCACAGGGGTCACAGGGGTCACGGAGGCG
>DASYJZ010000803.1:0-4143 GCA_035995965.1 Longimicrobium sp.
AACACCCGCCGCCCGAGCCGTGTCACCCGCACCCCCTTTACCTCGTCCGGCGGGATCGGGGGGAGGTTCACGTTCAGCAGCGTCTCATGGGGAAAGCCGCCGCGGGCCAGGAGCTGCGCGAGCAGCCGCCCCAGCAGCGGCCCGTACGCCTCCAGGTGCTCCACCCCGCCGCGCCCCGCGTACGAGATGGCCACCGAGGGGATGCCGAGCACGCACGCCTCCATCGCGGCTGAGACGGTGCCGGAGTAGAGCACGTCCTCTCCCATGTTCATCCCGTGGTTCACCCCGCTCAGCACGAAGTCCGGGCGGCGCGGGAGGAGCGCCTGCACGGCCAGCATCACGCAGTCGGTCGGCGTCCCGGTGACGGAGTGCATGCGCTCCCCGACCGAGCGCGCACGGACGGGGACGTGCATGGTGAGCGAGTGGCTGGTGGCGCTCTGCTCGCGGTCGGGCGCCACGACGTGCACCTCCCCCAGCGGCCGCGCCGCCTCGGAGAGCACGCGCAGCCCGCGCGCGAGGTATCCGTCGTCGTTGGTGCAGAGGATCAGCATCGATCGGTGGATTCAGCGTACTGCAGGTTCCGGGAGAGGTCACCCCGATGGCGGCGTCAGGATCTCCAGCAGCTCCTCCAGCTCGCCGCGCAGCGAGCGCACGAAGCTTTGCTCCAGCGCGCGGCCGGCGATCTCGGCGGCGCCACCCTCCTGCTTCAGCTCCTCGATGCGCGCGCGGGCGCCCTCGATGGTGTAGCGCTCCTCGTGCACCAGGTGCTGGATCAGCGCGATCAGCTCCAGGTCGCGCTGGCGGTAGACGCGGTTGCCGGAGCGGTTCTTCGGCGGGTTGAGCGCCGTGAACTGCGTCTCCCAGTAGCGCAGCACGTGCGGCTTGATCGCGAACAGGTCGCACACCTCGCCGATCGCGTAGAACTCGCGTACCGGCCGTCTCATGCGCGCACCGAGGGCGGGTCGTGCGACTCCGAAGCGGCGGAGCCTGCCGCGGACGCGCGCCGAATCCGCCGCATCGTCCTCATCCCCACACCTCCGCCTTGGGCTCGCGCAGCATCAGGTTCATGGCGGCCTCGCGCACGTCGCGGCCCTCGAAGAGAACGGCGTGCATGGCGTCGACGATCGGCATCTCGATCTCCAGCTTGCGCGCGAGGTCGTGGGCGGAGCGCGTGGTGCGCACCCCCTCGGCGACGGCCACCATCCCGCCCAGGATGTCGTCCAGGGTGCGGCCGCGGCCCAGCTCCACGCCGACGGAGCGGTTGCGCGAGAGGGCGCCCGTACAGGTGAGGATCAGGTCGCCCATCCCCGCCAGCCCGGCGAAGGTGCGCGGGTCCGCGCCGGCGGCGACGCCCAGGCGGGTGATCTCGGCCAGGCCGCGGGTGATCAGCGCCGCCCGGGTGTTGTTGCCGAACCCCAGCCCGTCCACCACCCCGGCGGCGATGGCGATCACGTTCTTCAGCGACCCGCCCAGCTCCACCCCGCGCACGTCGGCGCTGGTGTAGACGCGCAGGTACCGCGTCTGGAAGACCTCCTGCGCGCGCAGCGCGACCTCCTCGTCCGCCGCGGCTACGGTGACCGCGGTCGGGTGCTCCAGCCCCACCTCCAGCGCGAAGCTCGGCCCGGAGAGGAAGGCGCAGCCGGCGCCCAGCTCCGCGGGGAGCACGTCGGCCAGCACCTCGTCCATCGTCATCAACGACTCGTTCTCGATCCCCTTGCTGGCGCTCACCACCAGCACGCCCGGGCGCAGGTGCGGCGCCGCCTCGCCCATCACCCGCCGCACCACGTGCGACGGGGAGACCGACACCACCACCTCCGCCCCGTCCAGCGCCTCCGCCATCTCCGGCGTGGCGCGGAGGGCGGGGTGCAGCTCCACCCCCTCCAGGTAGCGCGCGTTGCGGTGCTCGGCGTTGATGTCGTCCGCCACGTCGCGCTCGTAGCTCCAGAGCGTGGTGGCGATCCCCTTCTTCGCCAGCACGTTGGCGAGCGCCGTCCCCCAGGCGCCGGCGCCGAGCACGCCCGCGCGCGCCGTCACGGGGCCTTCTCCGCGTCCGCGGCGATGGCGGCGGCGCCCACGACGGCGTCCTCGCTCTTCTTCCCCCCGAACCGCGACTCGGTGCCGTCGAGGATGCGGCGGATGTTGGAACGGTGGGCGAAGATCACGAACAGGCAGATCGCGCACCCCAGGACACGGACCTCGATCGGGATGTGCGAGAGCGGGAGGAGCAGCAGCACCCCCACCACCGCCGCGGCCGAGACCGACGCCGCCGACACCATCCGCGTGGCCGCCAGGACGACGAGCCAGACCGCGAGCCCCGCGCCCACCGCCAGCGGCGCCTCGGCCAGGAACACCCCGGCGGAGGTGGCGACCCCCTTGCCGCCCTTGAAGCGCATGTAGATGGAGAAGACGTGGCCCACGATGGCCGCCGCGCCGTACGCGAGCCCCCAGCGCCAGTCCCCCGTGCCGTCCCAGCGGGTGAAGAGGAGGACGGGGAGGAAGCCCTTGAGGATGTCGAACACCATCACCGGCGCCGCAACCTTCGCGCCGAGCACGCGGAAGGTGTTGGTGGCGCCCAGGTTGCCGCTCCCGTGCCTGCGCAGGTCCACGCCGCGCAGCTTCCCCGCCACCCAGCTCGCCGGGATCGCCCCCCACAGGTAGGAGAGCAGCACGAACAGGAGCGGGAGCGTCATCCCGCGAGCGTGGTCGCGGAGATGGCCGCTGGACGGCTCTGGCGTCGCTGCCGCGCCAGGGCCTCGTGGCATCCGCGGTTAGATTCTTCGGCCCTGCGGAAATTGATGTGGCACGCGTCTCCGTGCGCTCGGGCCTCAGAATGACACCGTTGTTGGTCTTGGCCGGAGAGTGCGCGATCCAGCCTCCCTACTCCACCCTCGCCCCACACCCTGTCATCCTGAGCGCCGCCGCTGCGCCCGAACCGCGTCCTCGACAGGGCCGGGCGGCGGCCGAAGGATCTGTAGCCGAGGCCGGAACACGGCTCGCGACGAGGAAGAAGAGCGTCGGCCGCCGTCATCCGTGCTCCTCCTCCTCGCCGCGGCGGCGGAGGTTGATGCGGATGGGCACGCCCAGGAACCCCCAGGCGTCGCGGAAGCCGTTCTGCAGGTAGCGCTGGTAGCTGTCGGTCACGCCCTCGGGATTGTTGGTCCAGATCACGAAGGTGGGCGCGGCGGTGGAGACCTGGGTGGCGTAGAGGAGCTTCACCGGGTGGTTCTGGTACGCCGGCGGCTTGGTGCGGGAGACCAGCGCCCGCACCACCTCGTTCACCTCGTGCGTGGGGACGCGGCGCTGCCGTGCCTCCTCCACCTCCACGATCATCTCCAGCACCCTGTGCACGCGCTGGCCGGTGACGGCGCTGGTGAAGAGGACCGGCACCCACTTCAGGAAGGGCGCGCGTTCGCGGATCTCCTTCTCGAAGTTCGGCGCCGTCATCGTCTCCTTCTCCACCAGGTCCCACTTGCTGACGACGATGATCAGCCCGCACCCGGCGTCCCACGCCTTCTCGCAGACCTTCAGGTCCTGCACGCTGATCCCCTCGGTGGCGTCGATCAGCAGCAGGCACACGTCCGCGCGCTCGATCGCCCGCTCGGTGCGGATGGAGCTGTAGAACTCCACCCCCTCGCCGATCTTCGACTGCCGCCGCAGCCCCGCCGTGTCGACGAAGACCAGGCGCCGCCCCTGGTACTGCATGGGGGTGTCGATGGCGTCGCGGGTGGTGCCGGCCACCTCGCTCACCACCAGCCGCTCCTCGCCCAGCAGCCGGTTGACGAAGCTCGACTTCCCCACGTTGGGCTTGCCGATCACGGCCACGCGCAGCGCCTCCTCCTCCTCGCCCTCCACCGCGGGGAGGTCCCACGCCACGCGGTCCAGCACGTCGCCGCTCCCCTTGCCGCTGGTGGCGGACATGGGGAGCGGCTCGCCGAGGCCCAGGTCCCAGAAGTCGTGGTGTCCCGTGGCGGTGGGCGCGCCCAGGTTGTCGACCTTGTTGACCACCAGCAGGGTGGGCTTGGCGGTGCGCCGCAGGTGCTCGGCGATGGCGTAGTCCAGCGGGTGCGGGCCGCTCTTGCCGTCCACCACCAGCATCAGCAGGTCGGCCTCGCCGATGGCGGTGAGCACCTGGTCACGGATCAG
>DASYJZ010000804.1:0-10685 GCA_035995965.1 Longimicrobium sp.
AACTGAGAGAACTGCTCTCGGTTCCTCCGCGTCTCTGCGTGAAACGGCGTTTCGGTGGCATGCGCGTGACAAGGACGTGACGCGAGCACGACCGGAACGCGGCAACGCCCCGCCAGATTGAGGGTCGTTGCCGCGGATCGCTTCCGCGGCGCGCTACGACCTCTTCAACCGACCCCAGGGAAGCGATGAGATTCGACGCTCGGAAGGTGTTCGCGCTGGCGGCCGCGGCCCTCCTGTCCGGCGCCGCGGTGGCGTGCGACAACTCCCTCACCAGCAACACCGGCGGCGGCGCGCTGACGCCCCCGCTGGGCGTGAGCGCCGCGGCGGCCGGCGCGGCCTCCATCCGGGTGACCTGGAACCTGGTCCCCAGCGCCACTGGCTACGCGGTGGAGCGGGCGGCGGGCGCGGGCGCGTTCGCCGTGGTGGGCGCCAACGTCGCCGGCACCTTCTACGACGACGCGGCGGTGCAGCCCGCCACGCAGTACCGCTACCGGGTGCAGGCGCTCAAGGGGAGCAGCGCCAGCGGCTACAGCACGGAGGCCACCGCCACCACCGGGGCCGCCGGGCCGAAGGTGCGGGTGCTGAACGGCGCCATCGCCGCGAGCACGACCCTCTACGCCGACACGCAGTACGTGCTGAGCGGCTACGTGAAGGTGCAGAACGGCGCCACCCTCACCGTCCAGCCGGGCACCGTGATCGTGGGCGATACGCTGGCGCCGGGGAGCTCGCTCTGGATCCTGCGCGGGGCCAGGATCAACGCCGTGGGCACGGCGGCGCAGCCCATCGTCTTCACCTCGCAGCGCCCCGCGGGGAGCCGCAAGCCGGGCGACTGGGGCGGGATCATCATCGTGGGCAACGCGCCCATCAACCGCACCGCGAACCCCATCCTCACCGAGGGCCCCGCGAACATCTCCGAGAACTACGCGGGGGGGAACAACTTCAACGACAACAGCGGGCAGCTCAGGTACGTGCGCATCGAGTTCGCCGGCTACGACGTCTCGAACGGCGGCGGGCAGGAGCTGAACTCGCTGTCGATGTACGCGGTGGGCCGCGGCACCACCATCGAGTACGTGCAGTCCATGGCCGGGCTGGACGATTCGTTCGAGTGGTGGGGCGGCGCCGTGGACGGCCGCTACCTAGTGTCGTACGAGGCGGGCGACGACCACTTCGACTGGACGGAAGGGTTCCAGGGGCGGGTTCAGTACCTGATCGCGCTGCAGACGACGGTGATCACGCCGCGGCCGGGGACTGGCACCGTGTCGGCCGACCCGCGCGGCTTCGAGGGCGACGGGTGCGAGAACGACAAGCCGGGGTGCACCTATGCCAACACGCCGTACTCGTCGCCGGTGTTCGCCAACTTCACCATCATCGGCCCGGGCGCCGGGGTGTTCACGCCGGCCGACGGCAACGGCGCGGTGATGCGCCGCGGCACGGCGGGCACGCTGGTGAACGGCGTGATCGGCCGCTGGCCGGGGTACGGGATCAGCCTGCGCAACGCCGAGAGCGACGCCCTGCGCGCCCTGGACAGCCTGATGGTGCGCAACGTCCTGCTGGTGGACAACGGCAGCAGCTTCGAGCCGGCGGGCACGAACTTCGGCGCCAACCTGAACAACCCCGCCTACGCCATCGCCACGGCCACGGGGGTCACCGGCCTCTTCGCCGGCCTTCCCACGCAGCCGGCGGTGCCGACGGCCGGCACGCTCGACTGGACGCCGTCCGCCGGCTCGGCGCTGGCGACGGGCGGGATGGCGAGCTTCGCGGGGACGCCCATCGCCGGGCGCACGACGGGGTACTTCGGCGGCTCGCTCTCCGGCACCGCCTTCCGTGGCGCGGCTGACCCGGCGGGCGCCAGGTGGTGGCAGGGCTGGACCGTCTACGTCCGCAACTGACCGGCGGATCGAGCCACGACGGCGCGCGGCGGGGGCTGGATGCGCCCGCCGCGCGCTCCACGTATCGGGAGGACTCAGGATGATCAGGAGACCGATCGTCGCGCTCGCGCTGGCGGCGCTGGCGGCGGGGTGCCGCGGGAGGGGAGAGGGCGAGGCACAGGCCGCCGTGCGCGTGGACAGCGCCCGGCCGGTGCCGCAGGCGCTGGCCGGCTTCCGCGCGGGGCTGCCGCGGGTGAGCGAGCTGGGCGGCGCGTACGCCGGCGACAGGGACGCGCTGGTGCGGCGCTTCGTCGCGGCGCTGGAGGCGAGCGACAGCGCCGCGTTCATGCCGATGACCCTGAGCCGGGCGGAGTTCGCCTGGCTCTACTACGAGACGGACCCGCAGGCGAAGCCGCCGTACGAGCTCCCGCCGGAGCTGATGTGGAGCCAGGGGATGCAGCAGGGCGAGCGGGGGATCTCGCGCGCGCTGGAGCGGTTCGGCGGCCGGCCGCTCGCGTTCCGCGGCTATGCCTGCGCGCGCGAGGACGACCGTCGCGCCCTCCGCGTGTGGACGGGGTGCCGGCTCCTGCTAGGCTCGGCGGAGGTGCGGCTGTTCGGCGGGATCGTGGAGATCGGCGGCCGCTACAAGATCCTGTCGTACGCGAACGACCTCTGAGGCCCGAAGCTCAGCAACTGCCGTTTCACGCAGAGACGCGGAGTAACAGAGAGAACTGCTTTTGACGTTCTCTCGGTTCCTCTGCGTCTCTGCGTGAAACGGCGGTTTGTCATTACGCGATCGTGACGCAGTCGGGGTCGGGGCGAGAAGGACGGGGGCGAGATTCAGGGTGTGACGTTCGACGAACGCAACCGAGGAGGCCACCATGCAGGACCTGATGCTGGATTCCGTAACCGACGCCGACGAGCTGCCGTCCCTCCCGCTGCCCACAGTGGTCGATACGCCCGCGGTCGTCTTCGTCGGCCTGCTGGGCGGCGGGATGCGCCCGCTGGTGCTGGATGCCTCCGGGGTACGCGAGGTGGAGCCCGCGGCCGCGCGGCTGCTGCTCTCGCTCCTCGAGGCCAAGCGCGACGCGGGGGTCGCGGCGCGCATCCAGGGCGCCTCCGCCGCGCTGCGCCGCCGCTTCCACGCGCACGACCTCGCCCCCTTCTTCGCGGACGCCGCGCCCGCGGGCGAGGCGCTCTTCGTCTGCCCCGACCGCGACGACCTCGGCTTCAGCCCCAGCCCGCGCTGACGACGGTCGAGCGCAGAAAACGCGGAGGAGCCGGGAGCAGTTCTCTCGGTTCCTCCGCGTCTCTGTGTGAAACGGCCGTTGCCGCCGTCAGGGCGCCACGAGGTTCCCCAGGATGAGGTAGAACAGGCTCGACATGATGAACGCCGCCGGGATCGTCAGCACCCACGCCCACACGATCCGCCCGGCGACCCCCCAGCGCACCGCCCCCCACCGCCGCGTGGCGCCCACGCCCACGATGGCCCCGGTGATGGTGTGCGTGGTGGAGACGGGGATGCCGAACTTCGTCGCCAGCAGGATGCTGAGCGCCCCGCCCGTCTCCGCGCAGAAGCCGCCCACCGGGCGCAGCCGGGTGATGCGCGTGCCCATGGTGTGCACGATCCGCCATCCCCCGAAGAGCGTGCCCAGCGAGATCATGGTGTAGGCGATCAGCTCCACCCAGAGCGGCACGTGGTCGGCGTTCGGCAGGTAGAGCCGGTGCAGCCACCCCGTCTGCTGCGCGAACACCGACTGCGTGCTCACCAGCAGCCCCACGATGATCCCCATCGTCTTCTGCGCGTCGTTGCCGCCGTGCGACAGGGAGAAGAGACCGGAGCTCACGATCTGCGCGGCCTTGAACACGCGGTTCACCTTGCCCGGCGAGGTGCGGGCGAAGATCCAGTGCACCGCCACCATCAGCCCGAACCCGAGCAGCATGCCGATCACCGGGGAGAGGACGATGAAGACCAGCGTCTTGGTCCACCCGCTCCAGAGGATCGCCGCCCACCCCGCCTTGGCCACCGCCGCCCCCGCGTACCCGCCCAGCAGCGCGTGCGAGGAGCTGCTGGGGAGCCCGAAGAACCAGGTGATCAGGTTCCAGGCGATGGCGCCGAGCAGCCCCCCCAGGATCACGCTGGGGGTGACGATGTCGACGTCGATCATCCCCTTGCCCACCGTCTTGGCCACGGCGGTGCCGATCACAAAGAGCGCGGCGAAGTTGCAGGTGGCCGCCCAGAGCACCGCCCGGAAGGGGGAGAGCACCCGGGTGCCCACGATGGTGGCGATGGAGTTGGCCGAGTCGTGGAAGCCGTTCACGAAGTCGAACAGGAACGCCACCACCACGATGAGGACGACGTAGGTGATCACGGCCGGCTCACGAGTTCTTCAGCGCGATGGACTCGATCACGTTCCACACGTCGTCGCACAGGTCGATGGCGTCTTCCAGCTTGTCGAACAGCTCCTTCCATTTGATCACCTCCAGCGCGTCGGCGCCGTCGTCGAAGAGCGCGCCGACCGCCGCGTGGTAGATGGCGTCGCCCTCCTCCTCCAGCGCCTTCAGCTCCCCCGTGCGCTGCATCACCAGCTTCGGCTTGCGGAGGTTCTGCACCGAGTCCTCCAGCGTCTCGGCGGCGCGGCGCAGCACGTCGGCGAGCACCGTGGCCTGCGGGCGGAACTCGCGGATGCGGAACATCTGCGCCCGGCGCGCCACCCCGTCCACCACGTCGATCACGTCGTCCAGCCGCGACGCGAGCAGGTGGATGTCCTCGCGGTCGATCGGCGTCACGAAGCTCTTGTCGATGCGCACGATGATGTCGTGCGTGAGCACGTCGGCCTCGTGCTCGATGTCCTTGATCTTCTGGACCATCTCCTGCAGCCGGTCGGGCTCGGCGAAGAGCTGCTCCAGGAGCCGGGAGGCCTGCGAGAGCTTCTGCGCGAGCGACCCGAACATGGGGAAGAACTGCTCGTCGCGCGGGATCAGGCGCACGGGGGTGCCTCCGTGGGGAGAGGTTTTGTAACGGGATGCCGCCGGCCGGGCACGGTCGGCGTCGGCTCCCCGGGGGGTATGTAACGACGCGGAGCCCCCGGAGAAGCGCGGCAAAGCTACGCTCCCGCCCCCGGGGCGGAAAGAGCGCGCGCCGGGCAGTGACCGGAGGGCGGCCGGTTCGTTACCGGATCGTGACAGGGAGCGGATGGGGACGTGACCCCCGGGCCGCAGCTTGCGGGTGTCCGGAGGCGGCTTGCGTTCTTCACCACGACGAAACGGCGGAATACCCGATGAAGAGATCCTGGCCCGGCGCGCTGGCGCTGGCGGCGTTCCTGGCGGCCTGCGGCGGCGGCAACCAGGCCCCCGACGCGAAGGGCGGCGCCCCGGCCCGCGAGGCGGCGGGAGGCAAGGTGTCGCTCACCGGCGCGGGCGCGACCTTCCCGGCCCCCGTCTACAGCAAGTGGTTCTCGGACTACGGGCAGGCGCACGGGGTCCAGGTCAACTACCAGTCCATCGGCTCGGGCGGCGGCATCCAGCAGGTGACCGCCGGCACGGTCGACTTCGGCGCCTCCGACGCGCCGATGACGCCCGAGGAGGAGGCCAAGGTCCCCGGCATCCTGCAGCTCCCGACGGTGCTGGGTGCCGTCGCCGTGACCTACAACGTCCCCGGCCTGGCGCAGCCGATCAAGCTCTCAGGCCCGGTGCTCGCCCGCATCTTCATGGGCGGGGTGACGAAGTGGAACGACCCGGCGATCGTGGCCGACAACCCTGGCGTTGCGCTCCCGGCCACGCCCATCGCGGTGGTGCACCGCTCGGACGGCAGCGGGACGACCTTCGTCTTCACCGACTACCTGTCGAAGGTGAGCCCGGAGTGGAAGTCGGGGATCGGCACCGGCAAGTCGGTGCGGTGGCCGGGCGGGTTGGGCGCCAAGGGGAACGAGGGCGTGGCCGGCGCGGTGAAGCAGACGGCCGGCTCCATCGGCTACGTGGAGCTCGCCTACGCCATGCAGAACCAGCTCGCGATGGCCGCGCTGAAGAACCGCTCGGGCGCCTACGTGCTGCCGAGCGTCGACGCGACGGCGGCGGCGGCCGCGGGAGTGGCGGACCGCGTGGCGGGCGGCGACTTCCGCGTCTCGCTGAACGACGCGGACGGCGCGGCGACGTACCCCATCGCCACCTGGACGTACCTGCTGGTCCCGCCGCACTGGAGCGACTGCACCAAGGCCCAGGCGTTCGTGAACCTGGTGGACTGGGCGCTCACCCAGGGTGGCGACGCGGCGCGGCAGCTCCACTACGCGCCCCTCCCGGACCAGGTGCGCGAGGGCGTGCGCCAGAAGCTGGGGACGGTGACGTGCGGTCCGAACAACCAGCCGGTGAAGCCCGCGGCCTGATCCAACGGCTGACGATACGGGAGGGCGGGGGAGCGATCCTCCGCCCTCCTCGCGCATCCGGCCACCTCCAGCTTTCGTCAGCGGAGCCGCTCGCAGGAGGGCGGTGAAGACATCGGCAGCGGTGAGTCATCGAAAATTTTTTGAGGGACCCCCTGTCCCGGCATGGCTGGCGGGTCTCGTCGCCCGAGCGTGCTCCTGTGCGAGGGCGAGCATCTTCAACCGCGTCATCAGGTGAATCCGGTCACGCCGAGATATCTGCTCGTGGCTCGTGACTCCTCGCCGCCTCGATTCCTGATGACGCCGTTTGGTGAGCTTGCCGACGAGATAGGACTGCGGACGCTGTCCGGCACAGCTGTCGGACCTCGTCGCCCGAGGCGTGCACCCGCGCGAGGTCGAGTCCCTCAACTGCGTCATCAGGTGAATCCAGTCACGCCGGGATACCGATGCATGGCTCGTGACCCATCGCCACCTCGATCCTGATGACGCCGTTTGCGGGCACCGTGGACAGGTAAATCTCGTCGGGTGCGCTGATCGACCGGAGACCGGGGCAATCACCCGCCGCTGACGAGCCGCTCGGACCCGAGGGGGTGCCGTTCAAAAAATTTCGATAACTCACCACTGGCGGGCTGGCTCCTCGCGTCCGCCGCGCTTGCGCATGCTGAAGCCGGACGAGGGCAAAGCGCGTCGTTACGCGTTCGTGACCAAAGGGTGATGTGGGCGCGGCGAAGGGGCGAGATGTTCGGTGCACGTCCGTTACCGGGCGCGGGTGTCACCCAGTCACGCAGCACGCGAACATACGAGAGATGATCGCCTTCCACGGACGCGTTTCACGGTGCATCGCCGCCGCCGCTGCGCTTGCGCTCTGCCTGCCGCGGGCGCTGCAGGCGCAGTACCCCACCGGCTCCCTGCGCGGCCGCATCCAAGCCGAGTTCCGCACCTCCGACATCCACTCGCAAAACCCCGACGGGACCGAGGCGGCGCTCAATACCAACGTGAACAACGAGTTCTTCCTCCGCCGCGCGTACGTGGAGTTCTCCGCGCAGATGGCCGCCAACATCCGGGCCAAGCTCGAGGTGAACGCCACCCGCCGCGCCGTGAACCTGGAAGACGCCTACATCGACGTGGGGCTGGGCCGCTTCCTCACCTGGCGCGCCGGGCAGGAGAAGAAGCCGATCGAGCGGCAGGAGCTGAACTCGTCAAGCTCCTACCTCACCGTGGAGCGCGGCGCCCAGATCGGCGGGCTGAAGACGCCGAACCTGGTCTCGCAGAACAACTTCCTCACCGCCGTCGGCTTCACCGCGCACGACGTGGGCACCTCGCTCGAGGCGCACACCGCCGAGGGCGCGCACATCCCCGTCTCCTTCCGCCTCGGGGTGTGGAACGGGCAGGGGAAGGACCTGAGCGAGGTCAACAACGCCAAGACCTTCGGCGCGCGGCTGGTGGTGAACCCCATCAAGGACCTCTCGCTCGGCGCCGCCTGGGTGTCGCACGACGATCCCATCACCGTCGCCGGCAAGGTCGCGGTCGACAGCGCGGGGCGCTCCACCGGCTATGGGCTGGACGCGGAGTGGGGGAACTTCGACCGCGGGCTGCACGTGATGGCCGACGCAGCGTTCGGCCGGCAGTCGCGCGTCGGCGCGCTCACCCCGACCATCGCGGGGCTGCGGACGACGCCGGTTCCCGCCGGGACGAGCATCGAGCCGCGGTTCGCGACCTTCCACGTGGTCGGCGTCTTCAAGTTCCTCCTCCCCGAGAACGAGGTGGCGACGGCGATCGTCCCCGTCTTCCGCTGGGACCACACGGCGCCCGACACCGACAACTCCGGGATCTCCTCCACCCTGCTCACCCCGGGGGTGAACGTGGAGTTCTCGCCGCGCACCTGGCTGATGCTGAACTACGACGTGGTGAGCCCCGGCAGCGCGCTGGACCTGGGGCGGGGGAAGGGCGCGAGCGTCCACTCCTTCAAGACGATGATGCGGATCTGGTTCTGAGCCGCGGCCATCCACGCATCGACGAAACGAAAGACGACCGATGAAGCGCATTCTCGCCGCCGCCGCGCTGGCGGCCCTGCTCCCCGCGCCGCTGGTGGCGCAGCTCGACGCGGCCGGCGCCACCTTCCCGGCGCCGCTGTACACGAAGTGGTTCAGCGAGTACCGCACCCGCACCGGCCTGGCCATCAACTACCAGGCGATCGGCTCGGGCGGCGGGATCAAGAACCTGCAGGAGATGACGGTGGACTTCGGCGCCACCGACGGGCCCATGAGCGACGCCGAGCTGGCCTCGGCGCGCGGCGGCCGGGTGCTGCACATCCCCACCATCCTGGGCGCGGTGACGGTGACCTACAACGTCCCCGGCGTGGGGACGGGGCTCCGCCTCACCCCCGAGGTGCTGGCCGCGATCTTCAGCGGCACGCTGCGCAACTGGGACGACCCGCGCATCCGGCAGCTCAACCCCGCGGCGCGCCTGCCGCACCGCGGCATCATCGTGGCGCACCGCTCCGACGGCAGCGGCACCACCTACATCTTCACCGACTTCCTCTCCTCCGCCTCGCCCATGTGGCGGCGGACGATCGGGACCGGCAAGGCGGTGAGCTGGCCCGTGGGGCTGGGCGGCCGCGGCAACGAGGGGGTGGCGGGGCTGGTGAAGCAGACCCCCGGCGCCATCGGCTACGTGGAGCTGGCGTACGCCAACCAGAACCACCTGCCGGTCGCCGCCATCCGCAACCGCGCGGGCAACTTCATGATGCCCACGCTGGAGTCCACCACCGCGGCCGCCGCGGGGATCCAGCTCCCGGCGAACAGCGACCTGCGCGTGTCGATCGTGAACGGGGCGGGGGCGGACGCGTACCCGCTCTCGTCGTTCACCTGGATCATCGTCTACCAGAGCATGCGCGACCGGGCCAAGGCGCGGCAGATCGCCGACTTCCTCACCTGGGCCGTGCACGACGGGCAGCGCTTCGCCGCCGCGCTGGACTACGCGCCGCTCCCCGCCGCCGTCGTGGCCGCGGACGAGGCGAAGATCCGCATGATCCAGCGCTGAAGGGTGCTTGATCCTGAGGCTGAGTCGTCTTGGCGCTCCTTGAGACGTCATCCCGGGCGGTGCCGCCGCACCCGACGCCGCATGGCACAAGGGTTTGGGCGGCACCCGAGGATCTGAACGTCTCTTGAGGCTTCGGGAGGGGGAAAACTTCGTTTGACGGTGGAAGAACACGAAGGAGATGGATGACGGACGTGGTCGACGAACCGTCCACCGAGGCTGATGCGCCGTCACGCTTCCGCGTGTCCTGGCGCCTGAGCAGCGCGTCGGACGCGGTGTGGCGCGGGGTGCTGATGGTGTTCGGGCTCACGATCCCCCTGCTGCTGGTGGGGATCGCGGCCGCGCTGGTCTACGGCGCGTGGCCGGCGGTGCGGAGGTTCGGGGGCGGGTTCCTGACGGGGAGCGCGTGGGACCCGGTGAGCGACCACTTCGGCGGGGTGCCGTTCCTGGTGGGGACGCTCGCCTCGTCGCTGCTGGCGCTGCTGATCGCCGTGCCGCTCTCCATCGGGCTGGCGCTCTTCCTCACCGAGCTGGCGCCGCGCTGGCTGGCGGCGCCGATCGCCTTCGCCACCGAGCTACTGGCGGCTATCCCGTCCGTCGTCTACGGCCTCTGGGCGATCTTCGTGCTGGTGCCCTTCCTCCGCGACCGCGTGGAGGCGCCGGTGTCGGAGAAGCTGGGCGACGCGCTGGCGATCTTCGCCGGGCCGGCGTACGGGCCCAGCATCCTGGCCGGCGGGGTGATCCTGGCGATCATGATCATCCCCTTCGTCTCGGCCGTGTCGCGCGAGGTGATCGCCGCGGTGCCGCGCGCCCAGCGCGAGGCGGCGCTGGCGCTGGGGGCCACGCGCTGGGAGTCCACCTGGCAGATCGTGCTCCCCGCCGCGCGCGCCGGGCTGATCGGCGCGATCATGCTGGGGCTGGGGCGCGCCATCGGCGAGACCATGGCGGTGACCATGGTGATCGGCAACACGCCGCAGGTGCCGCACTCGCTCTTCGCGCCCGCCTACACCATGGCCAGCGTGCTCGCCAACGAGTTCGCCGAGGCCTCGGGCGACGTGCACCGCTCGGCGCTGATGTACGTGGCGCTCATGCTGCTGGCGGTCACGCTGGTGGTGAACGCGCTGGCCCGGGCGCTGGTCTGGCGGGTGGAGCGGAGGGACGCGCGATGAGCGCGATGACGCTGCGCCACCGCCGCCGCCGCGCCACCAGCGCGCTGATGCTGGCGCTCACCGGGGTGGCCGCCGTGCTCACCGTGCTGCCGCTGGTGCTGATCTTCGGCTACCTGATCCGCGAGGGCGCCTCGGCGCTCGACCTGAGCTTCTTCATCCACACCCCGCGCCCCACCGGCGAGGTGGGCGGGGGGATGGGGAACGCGATCGTCGGCACCTTCGAGATGGTG
>DASYJZ010000805.1:0-2301 GCA_035995965.1 Longimicrobium sp.
GCCGCGAGGCGCGGTGGGGTTCCCACCGCGCCTCGCGGGTGCGTCGGGTACGGCCGAGATCAGCGCTTCGTGGTGTCCGCCGGGGCGGGTGCGGGGGCCGGCGCCGCGGGCTGCGGCTGCGCGCCCTGGGGCGGCAACTGCTGCGGCATCTGCGGCATCCCCTGCGGCATCCCCCCCTGCGGAGGCTGCGCGCCGGCTGGCACCTGCGGCTGCGTGGCGCGCAGGGTCCGCACGCGGTCGATCACCCGCTGGTAGGACTCGGCGTTGATGCTGGGGCGGTAGATGCCGCGCAGCTGGGTGCCGAGCGCGCCGAGCGGCGGCATCTGCGCCTGGCCGGTGACGGCCTTCTGCAGCATCTCGCGGATCACCTGCTCGATCACCGCGTTCCCGGCCGAGCCCTTGGGCGCGCGGCGCTGGGCCAGGCCGGTGACCTCCACCAGCTGGCGCACGGTGGCCCGCGCCTGCTGCCGCATCTCCTGCAGCTCCTGCGGCGTCGGGGTCAGGTGGCGGCGGGCCGCCTCGGCCAGCAGGAGGCGCTTGGTGGCCTGCCCCTTGATCACCTCGTTCACCGAGCTGTCGGGGGCCTCGGAGAGCTGCTTGAGCGCCTCGGCGGGGGCGCCGGCCATCTCGGCCTGCAGGTCGCCGGCGGTGAGCTGGCCGCCGGTGAAGGTGGCCAGCCGCTTGTGCAGCGCGCGGCCGCTGACCTTGTCGGGGCCGGTGCGCGCCATGTCCTTCACCTGAGCCGCGGCGCCGCTCTCCACCTTCACGTGGGCGGCGGTGCGCAGCGAGTCGACGAAGTGCTGCACCCCCTGCTGCTGGGACTTCTGCACCATGTACTGGCGGAACTGCTCCTTGTCGTTGCCGAGCGGACGCGTGCGGCGCTCCTCGAGCTTGATCACGTGGTAGCCGAAGGGCGACTCCACCACGGGGCTCACCTGCCCGGGCTGCAGCTTGAGCACGGCCTCCTCGAACTGCGGCACCATCCGCCCGCGGCCGAAGAAGCCCAGGTCGCCGCCGCTGTCCTTGCTGGGGTCCTGCGAGTACTGCCGGGCCAGCGCGGCGAAGTCGGCGCCGGGGGCGGCGGCCTGGCGCTGGATGGCCTCGGCGGCGCGCTTCACGCTGTCGCGCTGCGCCGGCGTGGCGTTCTCGGGGGTGCGCAGCAGGATGTGGCGCGCGTGCTGCTCCTGGCCGGGCCCCTGCGTCTGCCACGCCTGCTCGAGCTGGGCGTCGGTGTACGCGGTGTCGACGTGGATCGACTGCTGGAAGAGGCGGTTGATGGTCGCCTGCTCGCGCTCGGTCTGGGTGAGCTTGTCGAGGTCGAGCACCGCCAGCGTGGTGTCTTCGGCCAGGGCGGTGGCGAGCAGGGTGTAGTCCACCCAGCGCTCGGTGAGCTCGCGAACGATCTCGGGCGTGGGGGGCACCTGCGGGTTGCCCGCGATCAGGGTGGCGGCGTCTTCGACCTTCAGCTCTTTGCCGGCGGCCGTGGCCACCTGGTCGCCGTGCGCGTTGACGGCCCGCTTGAGGCTGTCGCACCCCGCCGCGAGCGGGAGAGCGGCCACGAGCAGGGCCCAGCGGGAGAACTTCATCCGATTGTCTCCACCCGGGTGAATGAGCGGCGCGGGGCTCCGGGAATACCGTCGCGCGCGGGAAAGCGTGAAAAAACAAGTGCTGAGTGCCAAGTGCCACGTGCTGAAAGACCAGACCCGGTCCTCCATCTCGACGATGCGAGTGAACTCGCGGCTACAACGGCACGCAGTCCGCCTGCGCGGACATCAAAGGCAACTGCCCGAGCACTTAGCACTTAGCACTTCCGTTATCCCACCACCGCCGGGTCCGCCGCGAGATCCCGCAGCGCGGCGACGATGGTGGAGATGATGGGCTCGGTGCCGTGGCGCGTCAAAGTGAGCGAGAGCGGGAGCGGGCGGCGCACGTCGACCGCGAACTGGTAGCGCGTCAGCGTCTTCTGCAGCGCCGACATGCGCGGGACCACGCCGGTGCGGAAGTTCAGCCGCACGTCCCACGGGCGCACCAGGATGCGCTCCACCCCGAGCACGCCGCCCACCAGCCGCAGCGCCTGCGTGGCGAGCAGCGTCTCCACCTCTTCGGGGAGCGGGCCGTAGCGGTCGCGCAGCTCGCGGCGCATGGCCTCCACCCCGTCCACCGTCTCCTCGCGCGCCAGGCGGCGGTAGAAGTGCAGCTTCTGGCTCTCGTCGGCCACGTAGGCGTCGGGGATCAGCGCCGCGCCGTCCACCGAGACTTCGGCGGCGCCGGTGCGGGGCTGCTTGCCGTTGCCCTTGAGCT
>DASYJZ010000806.1:0-11336 GCA_035995965.1 Longimicrobium sp.
TCCCCCCGCGTCTCTGTGTGAAACGGCAGTTTACTGCGGCGGCAGAGGCGGCGGGGCCGCGGCGGCGAACAGCGGAGAGAGCTCGTCCACCTGGGAGGCGGGGGTCCAGGCGGCCATCCCCTGCTTCCACACCAGCGTCTCCGGGGTGACCGCGCCGGAGGAGGCGCGCTGGCGCAGGTCGTCCATCGCGTGCGGGCCGCTCTGCTGGCCGCCGACGGCGACGAAGTACGACGACTGCCCCGGCAGCGGTGGCGGGCCCGAGCCGGCCTGGGCGCCGGGCTGCGAGAACGCCTGCCCCATCTGGCTGGCCATCTGCTGCCCCATCGCCCATCCCATCCCCATCCCCATGACGGCGCCGGCCGGCCCGCCGGGGTTCTGCGCCGCGAGCGGGATCGACTCGGCCGTCTGGAACTGCGCGTAGCGGCCGAGGTCGCCGATCACCCCCATGCTGCTGCGCTTGTCGAGCGCCTTCTCCACCTCTTCGGGGAGGGCGATGTTCTCGATCACGAACTGCGTGAGCTCGATCCCCCACTCGCTGAAGTCCGCCGCCATCTTCGTGCGGATCTGCGCGCCGATCTCGTCGTAGCGGGCGGCCAGGTCCAGCACCGGCACCTTCGATTCGGCCACCGCGTCCACGAAGCGCGAGGTCACCAGCGAGCGGAGCTGGTCGTCCACGTCGCCAGTCTTGAAGACGCCATTCGTGCCGACGATCTGCGCGATGAACTTGGCCGGCTCCGCCACGCGCACCACGTAGGTGCCGAAGGCGCGGATGCGCACGGGGCCGAAGTCGGCGTCGCGCATCATCACCGGCGCCTTGGTGCCCCACTTCTGGTCGGTGAACTGCTTCGTGGCGACGAAGAAGACCTCGGCCTTGAAGGGCGAGTCGAACCCGTACTTCCACCCCAGGAGGGTGGAGAGGATGGGCAGGTTCTGCGTGGCCAGCTCGTGCCGCCCGGGGCCGAAGACGTCGGCCACCTGCCCCTGGTTCACGAACACCGCGGCCTGGCCGGGGCGTACGATGAGCTGCGCGCCGTTCTTGATCTCGTTGTCGTGGCCGTCGAACCGCCACACCATCGTGTCGCCGGACTCGTCCAGCCACTGGATGATGTCGATCAGCTCGGTCTTGACGAAGTCCCAGAGGCCCATCGCTGGTCTCGCGTGTCCGGAGGGGAAGGGTGAGGCGGACGTGCCTCGTAAATACGCGCGGCCGCGCGGTTTCCGCAAGTTCGGCAACTGCAACCGCCGTTTCACGCAGAGCCGCGGAGAAAAAGAGAGAACGCAGTTGAAGTTCTCTCCGTTCCTCTGTGCCTCTGCGTGAAACGGCCGTTGCTGTTGCTTCAGTCGCGCACGACCGTCGCCTCGATCAGGCCGTAGGGCTCGGTGGTGGGGACGAACACCTCGTTCTGGTTCTCCAGGCCGAAGCGGGCGATGTCGAAGAGCAGGTGGTGGCGGTTGGGGAGCGAGAGGCGGACCTCGCTCACCTCCGGCGCGGCCTCCAGCGCGGCGGCGCCCATCGCGAAGAGCGTCTGCTGCACCGACTTCGAATCGTGCCCGGCGAAGGTCTCCAGCAGCGCGGCACGGACGCGCTCGAAGGTGGCGTCGAAGTCCTCCGGCTCGCGCTCGTACCCCCAGCGCGCGGAAACCACGGTGGCGAAGATGCGGTCCTTCGTCTCCGGCAGGGTGGTGTACTCGTCCCGGATGTACCCCTCGAAGGCGGAGCGCGTGGTCTTCAGCACCTCCACGTCCTCCAGCCCCGCCTCGTACCGCACCTCCTGCCGGTCGCCCGAGACGTACGCCACCCGCCGCTCCCCCGAGGCGCGCACGAAGCTGTGCGGGTGCGCCTGGCCCCCGGCGCCGATCCGCGACCACCCGTGCCTGGCGATGCGGATGCGCACCTGCTCCGCCTCGGCGCAGGCGGCGAGGAAGTGCTCGACCAGCACCCGCCCGAAGGCCTCCACGGGCTCCACTGGGTGCTGCTTCGCCAGCGCGTAGACGGTGTTGCGCATGGTGTCCGTCGGCAGCACGGCGGCGTTGTCGCCCTCCAGGTGCACGGCATCGAAGCGGCCGTCGAGGGCCACGTCGACGGTGAGGTCGGAGACATCGTGGCGCTCGCCTTCGCGGGTGACGCGGACGAGGCGGATGCGCGACTTGCCGTAGCTGTTGTCACCGAGCCGGGCGGCCATCGCTCAGCTCCCGCGGTAGGTGGAGTAGCCGTACGGGCTCAGCAGCAGCGGCACGTGGTAGTGCGTTTCCCCCTCCCGCGCGGTGAAGACGATCGACACCTCGGGATAGAAGCCCTCCACCGAGGTCAGCGTGAAGTACGCGCCGGTGTCGAAGCTCAGCCGGTAGGTGCCCGGCTCCAGCGCCTTCCCCTCGGGGAGCAGGTGGCGGATGCGCCCCTCGGAGTCGGTGATGCCGCGGGCGAGGGTCTCCATCCCCCCCTCTTCCGCGCGCTCCAGCAGCACGGCGATCCCCATCGCCGGGAGGCCGCGCATGGTGTCGAGCACGTGCGTGGTGATGGCGCTCATGTGGTGGCTCGGGGATGAGGGGTGGGTGGAGTGCAGCGTCGGCCTCGGTCTCGGGCGGTTGAAACCGCTGCAACAACCACACGAAGTCCGCCTTCGCGGACTACCGGCTGCATCGTCGCCTACTGAATGCCGGGCACGCGACGGGCCGGGATGCGACCGCAGCAGATGGGGAGCGTGCCCGTACGATCCCAGGCCCCCAAGGTGTCATTCTGAGGCCCGGCCGATAGGACCGTGCTGCTCACCAGCGACCGCAGGGCCGAAGAATCTAGCCGCGGACGCCACGAGGGCCGGGCGCGGCAGCGGCACGTCGACCGACTGGCAGCGACCCCGACCCGGTCCAAACAACTCAGCCCGCCAGCAGCTTCTCCAACCGCAATTCCGTGATCTTCGCCTGTTCGGCGGCGGCGGCGCGCAGCTCCGTGTCCGGATCGTTCGCCAGGCGGGTGCGGAGGATCGCCAGCATCTCTTCCGCCGTCTTCCCCGTCGCGCAGACGATGTAGGTGCGGCCGAAGCGCTCCTCGTACGCGCGGTTGCCCTCGGCGAGCGCGGCCGCAACCTCGTCTCCGGCGGAGGCGGCGCCGGACTGCTCCTGCGCGGACCAGGCGGCGGCCTGCGCGCCCTGCGCCGGCGCCGCCTTCCGCTCGCCGATGCGCGGGTGCGCGCGGAAGGCCTCGTCCCGGTCCTCCGGGTCCAGCGCGAGCCAGACGTCGTCGGCGGCGGCGAACAGGTCGGCCTGGCTGCGGAAGGGCCGGCGCCGCGCCATCCCCCGCGCCCAGCGAGTGGAGCCGCAGCAGGTCAGGAACGCCGCCGTGGCCTCGTCGTCCGGGAGCGCGTTCAGGCGCTGGAGCGTCACCGCGGCGGCTCGGCCAGGGTGCCGAAGAGGCGCAGCCGGGCCACGCCGCCGTCGGGGTAGGTGCTCAGGCGGACGTGCGTGAAGGGGCCGGTGTCGGCGCCCTCGCTCTCCCAGCGGTGGCGGGAGTGCGGCTGCAGCTTCGCCTCGGGGAGGAGCGGCCGCCACGCGATCGCGTCGCCCTGCAGCTCCTCCGCGGTCGCGTGCGGCGCGAAAGCGCCGTCGATGCGGCAGCGGTCGGCGGCGTTCCCCTTGAAGTGGTCGGTGTCGATCTCGACGCGGTGGATCGATCCCGGCGCGGCCAGGCGCACGATCGTCCAGTCGTTTCCCGGACCGCGGCGGCGCTTCGTCTCCCAGCCGTCGCCCATGAAGCGGGAGCGGCCGGGGAGGATCAGGTTCTGGCGGTCGCCGAAGAACATGTCGCTGCACGCCATCACCCAGCCGCCGTTCTCCATCGCCGCCAGGTCCAGCTCGCCGCCCTGCAGCACGAACCTCGGCCACACCGGCTGCGGCTCACCGTGCACCCGCAGCCGCGCCACCCCGCCGTCGGGGTAGATGTTGAGGCGCAGGTGCGTCCACCGCCGCGCGTGGTCGACGGGGAAGAGGTTGCGGGAGTCGCCGTGGAGCGCGGTCTTCGCCACGATCTCGGCCCACGGCGCAGCCTCCAGCTCCGCCGCGCCGGGCACGCCGTGGACCTCGCAGGCGTCGATGGAGCAGTGTTCGGGGAAGTTGCCGCGGAAGAACGCGGTGTCGACCACCACGCCGTGCACGTGGCCGGGGACGCCGAGGCGGACCACCGCCCAGTCGTGGCCGGGGGTGCCGCGGCGGCGGGTCTCCCAGCCGTCCATCCACTTGCCGCGCTCGGTGTACTCGTGCTCGCGCCACTCCGCGGGCCCGGCCTTCAGCAGCGCCTCCTTGGGCGCGAAGAACTCGTCGTTCGCGGCGATCACCGCGCCGCCGAGCCGCTCCTGCGCCAGGTCCACGAGCTCCGTGAAGTCCCCCACCGCATGCCCCGTCTTCGTCTGCATCATCCTCCCGTCGTCAGAGCGATTCGCGCAGCAGCACCCGGCCGGCGGGCGCGCCGATGATCCCGCCAGCCTCGAACACCTTCTCGCCGCGCAGCCAGGTCTGCGTCACCACGCCGGGGAGCACCGAGCCGACGTACGGCGACAGCCCGTGGCGATGGAAGAGGCGCGACGGCTCCACCAGGAACTCCGCGTCGGGGTCGAACACCGCCAGGTCGGCGTCGAAGCCGGGGGCGATGGCGCCCTTCCGCGCGTGCAGCCCCGCGAGCCGCGCCGGCGCCGCCGACATCCATCCGGCCAGGTGCGCGGGAGTGTAGCCGCGCTCCCGCGCGTTGCGCCAGACGGCGGCCGCCCCGAGCTGCAGCGACGCGATGCCGCCCCACGCGCGCACGAAGTCGCCGCTGTCGCGCAGCTTCATCTCCGGCGGGCATGGGGAGTGGTCGGTCGCGACCAGGTCGATCCATCCCGCGCCGAGCGCCGTCCACAGGTCCTCGCGGTTCGCCGCGCCGCGGATGGGCGGCGCGCACTTCATCTCCGTGGCGCCGTCGGGGACGTCTTCGGCGTCGAAGTGCAGGTAGTGCGGGCAGGTCTCGGCGGTGAACGGCAGCCCTTCGTCGCGCGCGTCGTGAAGAAGCTGGAGCGCTTCGGCGGCGGAGACGTGGACCACGTGCACGCGCGTGCCGAACTCGCGCGCCAGCCGCACCAGCAGCTCCACCGCCGCGATCTCGGCCTCCGGTGGGCGCGTCGCCAGGTAGGTGGGGTACGCGCGCGGGTCGGCGTCCCCGATCCGCGCCGCCGCCGCGTCGAGCACCGCCGGGTCCTCGGCGTGGACCAGCAGCGTCGCGCCGAGGCGGGCGAGCACCGGCATCGCCTCGCGCAGGTCGGCTTCGGAGACGTTGGGGAACTCGTCCACGCCGGACGGGGAGAGGAAGCACTTGAAGCCGAGCACCCCGGCCTCCCAGAGCGCCGGGAGCTCGGCCGCGTTGCCGGGGACCACGCCGCCCCAGAAGCCGGTGTCGACGTGCAGCTTCCCCGCGGTGGAGGCGACCTTGGCGTGGAGCGCCGCGGCGTCGGTGACGGCGGGGATGCTGTTGAGCGGCATCTCCACGATGGTGGTCACCCCGCCGGCCGCGGCGGCGCGCGTGGCCGTCTCCCATCCTTCCCAGTCGGCGCGGCCGGGCTCGTTCGCGTGGACGTGCGTGTCCACCAGCCCCGGCATCAGCACCTCGTCGCCGCACTCGATGACCGGCACGCCGGCGGGGAGGTCGCCGAACGCGCGCACGGCCGCGATGCGCCCGCCGCGGATCCACACCGACGCGGCGCGCACGCCCTCCGGCGTCACCACGTGCGCGGAGCGGATGACGAGCTCAGCGGAAGAGGATGCGTCCAAGGATCCCGGCGGAGAGGGCGATGAGCGTCTGCGCCGCGTAGTACGTGCCCAGCACGACCGCGTCCGCCCCGCGAAACTGCCGCGCGAAACGGTTGATGGCAAGCGCCGAGTCCGACGCCACGAAGAGCAGCGCGCCCGCCGCCGCGAGCGCTCCGCCCGGCATCCCCGCCACGCCGCGCTCCGCCGCCGCCCACGCCATCGCCAGCAGCACCAGGGCATAGACGATCACCGGCACCCTCAGCCGTGCCGCGACGTGCGGGAGGAGGATGCGCAGCAGGACCACGGCGTACGCCGCGAGCGGGAGGACGATCCACCACGTCGCCCGGACCGCATCGAAGGTGAACGCGCCGATGTACAGCAGGTGGGCGATCAGGAAGGCCACGAGCCCCGCGACGAACCGGTCGCGCGGCAGCATCAGCAGCACGTCGCCCGCGAGGGAGCAGACCAGCCCGCCGACGATGAGTGGTCGGTAGACGAAGTCGAGGTACGCGTCGGCTGGCTGCGTCAGCGCCAGCCCGAGGATCAGCAGCGTGGTGAGCGGCTTGAAGCAGTAGACGCCCCTGCGCCACCCCCGAGTCGACGCGCCGATCGCCAGCGCCGCGGACACCGCGATGGCCGCCAGCCAGTACAGCGCGCGCTCGGGGTGGATGATGACGACGTAGTCCACGGATTCTTCCGGTTGCAGCTAACAGAAGGCCTCACGCGGAGCCGCAGAGAACGTCGCCGGTGTTTCTCCGCGGCCCTGCGTGAGATAATCTGGTGCCGTTAAAAAAGCACCACCGGCCGCATGGCCGGTGGTGCCTTTGATCTGCCGCTTCCTGACGCGATGCCGCTGTGGCACCCGCCTAACGCGGAGATGTTCGCCTCTTTGCTTCGGCTCAGGCGCCGATGCGGCGATCGCTTGCCCGTGTCAGGTCGCGAACAGCATTCGATTTCACCAAGGGATCACCTCCTCTGTTTCAGGTTCGACATCGGGCGGGACACCGTGGGCCCGAGGCCCCGCGAGTCCGCCTTCCCCTCGCGAGAGGTTCCGGCGGCCCGTACAACGCTGGGAAAATGATAACGGCTCGGGGCCGGTATGACAAGTGCTTGCACGGGGGGAGCTTACCGGCAACGGGAGTCCACGGGATTGTGCGTGGATCGCTTCGCTCGCTCCTCAGACGCCGTCCGGCAGGGTGATGGTGCCCTCGGCGACCAGCACGGTGCAGCCGCCGGCCATCACGCGCACCGTACGGCCGTCGCGCTTCTCGGCCGATGCCTCCAACAGGCTCGGCCGGCCCATCTTCACCCCCTGGTCGATGGTCCAGGTGAAGACGCCCTCGCGCTCCGGCTGACGGTTCGCCAGGCTCCCGGCGAGCGTGGCGGCGGCCGAGCCGGTGGCCGCGTCCTCGTCGATGCCGAACCCCGGCGCGAACATGCGTGCATAGAGCCGGCTCCCCGCCGCCAGGTCGCCCGCGAAGAAGAAGAGGGCGGACGAGAATGCCCCGGCGAAGTGCCGCGACCACGCCGCACGGTCCACCTCCGCCTGGTCGACGGCCTCGCGGTCCGCGACGTGGACGAAGCAGAACGGGTTCCCCACGGTCGAGAACCACGCCTCCTGCACCGCATCCGCCGGCAGCGACAGCGCCGCCGCGGCAGCCTGCGTGGTCGGCCGCTCGTCGGGCTCCTCGACCGCCGCCTCCAGGCTGAGGCGCGAGAAGGCGCGCTGGCCATCGACCTGGAGATCGACGGAGACGGGGCCGACGCCTTCACCGAAGACGATGGTCGCCGCGCCGTCCTGCAGCGCGACCAGCCCCAGCCGCGCGAGGACCGACGCGGTGCCCACCGTCGGGTGCCCGGCGAAGGGCAGCTCGTGCGCGGGGGTGAAGATGCGCAGGCGGAAGTCGGTCCCCGGCGTCTCCGGCGGGAGGACGAAGGTCGTCTCGGAGAAGTTGAACTCGCGCGCGAGCGCCTGCATCGCCCGCTCGGACACCCCACGGCAGTCCGGGAACACGGCGAGCTGGTTGCCGCCGAACGCGGTCTCGGTGAACACGTCGGCGATGACGAAGCGGTGCGGCATGACGTCTCCCCCAGTGTGATAAGCGGCGCGGTTTCACCGCGTGACGCAGTCGATCTCGACGGCGGCGCCGAGCGGGAGCGCCGCGACGCCGATGGTGGTGCGCGCCGGGTAGGGTGCCTCGAACGAACGCGCGTAGACCGCGTTCATCGCGGCGAAGTCGCCCATGTCGGCCAGGTACACGCCCACGCGCACCACGTCGTCCAGCGTGCGGCCGGCTGCCGCGAGCACGGCGGAGAGGTTGCGCAGCGCCTGCTCCGTCTGCGCCGCCACGCCGCCCTCCACCAGCCGTCCCGTCGCCGGGTCGTGTCCTACCTGTCCGCTCAGGTAGATGGACTCGCCGCCGCGGACCGCCTGCGAGAACGGCCCCACCGGCGGGCCGATCCTGTCGCTCGTGAACGTCTCCCTCGCCATCTCACCCTCCCCCGTTGACGTTGCAACGCTCGTCGCATTTCCTCAGTCCGCACTCCACAACGGGGCGGCCCTCTGAACTATGGCCGCGGCCACAAAACCGCCCGCCCTCAGCGCCACCGCCCTTGTCGCGCTGCCGTCCTGCCCCCATCTTCCGAAAGGATAAACGGCAATTAGCTAATTGGCAATATGTCTATCGCACCCGCGCTGCGGGCGCTCGCGAACGAGCGCCGGCTGCAGATCCTGGAGTGGCTGAAGGACCCCGTCGCCAACTTCCCGCCGCAGGTGGACGGCGACCTGGTGGAAGACGGCGTCTGCGCTGTCTGGATCGCCGAGAAGCTGGGCGTGAGCCAGCCCACCCTGAGCGAGCACATGAAGGTGCTCTCCCAGGCCGGGCTCGTGCGCGCCAGGCGCATCAAGCAGTGGACCTTCTACAAGCGCGACGAGGCGCGCATCGCCGAGATCAAGCAGGCGATCTCCGCACAGGTGTGACGACGGCTTCCGAGATCGACGTCATCCCGAGTCCATCAAACACGATTTCACGCAGAGGAACCAGAAAAGACGTTCATACCAGATTCCCTGATCAACTGTGCACTTCCTGAAGGGTTTCGATCGGCCGGCTATAGATCCTTCGGCCTGCCAAATCTTTGCCGGGTAGAAGGATGAGACGTGGTCGGCCTCAGGATGACGTCTCGAGGGTTTTTCCAAGAATGCACACTTGGTCGGGAGGGGGGCCGGTATCAGTTCTGGTTCCTCTGGTCCCTCTGCGTGAACCGTGCTGTTCAAAGAGCCCGCCCGGCGAAGATCGCCGGGCGGGCTCGGGGACGTCTGGACCGGGTCCAGCGTCAGCGCCTGGCGATCAGGCCGTTCGCGCCGGAGAGGTACGTGTTGGTCCCATCGCCCCAGAAGCCGTAGATCTGCTTGCCCGCCGGGAGCTTCTCCGCCGTCCAGGTGGAGCCGTCCCAGCGGTACAGCGCGTTGTTCGCGCCGCCGATGAAGACGTTGCTCGCAGAGGTTCCCCACACCGCGTAGAGGTTGGCGCGCGTGGGGAGCCGGATGCTCTGCCAGGTAGACCCGTTGTAGCGGAACACCGCTCCGTTGTTGCCCACCGCGTAGATGTTGCTGGCGGACGTGCCCCACACCGCGTTCAGCGAGCCCGGCGCCTGCACCGCGGTGACCTTCCACACTCCCACGCCGTCCCAGCGCCACAGCCTGCCGTCGGAGGTGGTGCCGTACACGTCGCTGGGGCTGCTCCCCCACACGTCGGTGATGTTCGCGGTGATCCCCGTCGCGACGTTGATCCACTGCGTGCCGTCGTGGTAGAGGGCGCGCCCGGAGTCGCCCGCCGCCACGATGTACGGAGACATCGCCCAGAGGGTGCGCAGCGCGATCCTGGACCCGGGAAGCGCCCAGGTGGTCAGGTTGTAGGGCGACACCGTCGTCCCGTCGAAGCGCCATCCCGTCCAGCTGCTGCCGTCGAAGCGCAGCATCATCCCGTTGTCGCCCACCGCCCACACGTTGCTGGCCGAGAGCCCCACCACGTCGTTCATGGAGCGCCAGCGGGCCGCCGCAACGTGCGACCAGGAGGTGCCGTTGTAGCGCATCACGCCGGTCCAGTTGGCGGCGAACATGTTGTTGGCGGCCGTTCCCCAGATCGCCCGGTTGCCCTGGTCGTCGGGGGTGGTCATCACCGTCCACTGGTACCGCGGCTCGGTGACGGTGATGGGGATGGAGACCTCGACGTCTTCGACCCAGGCCCACAGGGTGGCGGTGCCCACGTTGGTCGCGACCACCATCCCGCTGTCGAGCACCGCCACGGGCCCCGGGGCCGCGGAGACGTTGTCGATCTGCCACCCCAGGTCGGGGTTGGCCATCGCCTGGCCGCGCAGGTCCAGCACCGTGGCGGAGATGGCCTTGCCGCTGCCCATGCCCAGCGCGATGCTGCCGGACGAAAGGGTGATGGAGGCCGGAATGCCCTGGTTGATGCGGAACGAGATCGCGAAGGTCGCGTTCACGACCACCGCGCGGTACTGGCTGGCGTCCACGGTGGCGGCCTGGGCCGCGGTGGCGAACACCTGCACGTCCTCGAAGCCGAGGGTGCGCGAGCTCACCTTCACGGAGATGCGGTAGATCTGCCCCGCGCTCACCCCGGTGGAGGAGGTAGGCCAGCTCACGTTGTACGAGCGCCCCGCCGAGTTCACCGTGACCAGCCGGCCGTACGAGCCGCTGGTCTTGGTGAAGGTGGCCAGGGTCGCGCCGCAGGTGGAGCCGGTCATGCGGCAGATCGTCACCGTCGGCGCGAGCGCCGCGTCGAACGCGTTCTCGGCCACGTCGGTGGGGGCCGTACCCGGCAGGAAGTAGAACTGCTGCGTCTCGTAGGCGGTCCAGTCGCTGATGGTGCGCCGCGGGTGCGCCGGGGCGGCCGCGTCGACCGGGGCCGTGGGCGCGGTCGACGCGTCGCAGGCGGCGAGCGCCGCCAGACCGGTCACCAGAAGGGCGTTGAGTCGCATGGTCCTATCCCTGATGAGACGGCGGTACGGTGTGGCCGGGGGGTGTCTTCACCGCGCCCGAGGCCGGCGAGGCTGCCGTGCCGCCCAGATCGTGCGTGCGGATTCAGTGTGCCGGGGAAGGAGTATACAACAAGACCGAGTCCATCCCGCAGACTGCGCATAAGCTTTTGTGGAGACACAAGATAGCGGCGATCTCTAAATTTCTCCACGGGTCTGTCTGTTACCAAACGGCAACACGCGTTCCCGTTAGGGAACAACTCCCTCCCCGTAAGGCCTGTAGCCGATGTGGCGAGGCAACTCTGGCCGCCCTACCGCGCATCCCCGTCGCGGACGATGAGGGCGATGGGGAGGCCGATCATCACAATGTGCTGCACCAGGTTGACGTAGAACTTCCAGTCCGAAGGCGGTGTGGAGTGGGCGCGGCTCAGCTTCAGCACGACCAGGTCCATCAGCAGGTACACGACCACCCCGTACGCCAGGCCCAGCGCGATCCGCCCGCCCGTGGTGCGTGCGGCGCGGTGCACCGCGTCGAAGTTCCGCACGGCCAGGTAGAACGCCAGGGTCCA
>DASYJZ010000807.1:0-2543 GCA_035995965.1 Longimicrobium sp.
GCCTACGTCATCTACACCTCCGGGTCGACCGGCCGGCCCAAGGGGGTGCAGATCGAGCAGCGCGGCGCCGTCACCCTGCTGCACTGGATGCGGCGCTGGGTGCCCGAAGAGGAGCTGCGCGGGGTGCTCTTCTCCACCTCCATCTCCTTCGACGTCTCCATCGCCGAGCTGTTCTTCACCCTCTGCTGGGGCGGTCGGCTGGTGCTGGTGGAGAACGCCCTCTCCCTCGCCGAGCTGGGCGACGACGCCGGCGTGGTGCGCGCCGTGATGGTCCCCGCCGCCGCGGCGGAGCTGGCGCGGCTGGGGCGCGTGCCGCGCACGGTACGCACCTTCGCGCTCGGCGGCGAGCCGCTGCCCCCCGCCACGGCCGAGGCCGTCTACGCGCTCGGCCACGTGCGCCGCGTGGAGAACCTCTACGGGCCGACGGAAGACACCACCTACTCCTGCGCCTGGATCGTTCCGCGCGGCGCGGAGCGCGTGCTGATCGGCCACCCCGTGGGCAACTCGCGCGGCTACGTGCTGGACGACGCGCTGCGCCCCGTCCCCGCCGGCGCGCGGGGCGAGCTGTGGCTGGCGGGCGGCGGCGTGTCGCGCGGCTACCGCGGGCGGCCGGGGCAGACGGCGGAGCGCTACCTCCCCGACCCGTTCGGCCCGCCGGGGTCGCGGATGTACCGCACCGGCGACCTGGCGCGCCGGCTGGAGAGTGGCGAGCTGGACTACCTGGGGCGCGCCGACTTCCAGGTGAAGGTGCGCGGCTTCCGCATCGAGTTGGGCGAGATCGAGTCCGTGCTCCTCGCGCACCCCGCGGTGGACGAGGCGGTGGTCGTCGCGCTCCCCGACGACGAGGGCGCGCACCGGCTGGTGGCGTACGTATCCCCGGCCAACGCGGCCGCGGCGGAGCTGCGCCCGCACCTGGCCGCGTCGCTCCCCGACTACATGGTCCCCTCCGCCCTGGTCGCGCTGGACGCGCTGCCGCGCACCCCCAACGGCAAGGTCGACCGCGCCGCCCTCCCCGACCCGGGCGCGCCCGAGGCCTCGGCGTACGTCGCGCCGCGCACCATGGCCGAGGAGGCGCTGGCGGAGATCTGGGTGGAGGTGCTGAAGCTGGAGCGCGCCGGCGCGACCGACAACTTCTTCGCGCTGGGCGGGCACTCGCTGCTGGCCACGCAGGTGGTGTCGCGGGTGCGCGCCGCCTTCGGGGTGGAGCTGCCGCTGCGCGCGCTCTTCGAGCACCCCACGCTGGAGTCGCTGGCCGCGGCGGTCGAGGACCTGCTGATGGCCGACCTGGAGGAGATGGACGATGCCCAGGCCGCCGCAGCGGCCGACGCCTCCGCCGCGGATGCGTCCGGCGCCGGCCTGTCCGCCGTGGTGCCGGTGGCGCGCGGCGGCGACCTGCCGGCGTCGCTGCAGCAGGAGCGGCTCTGGTTCATCGAGCAGATGGACCCGGGGACCGCCGGCTACAACGTCGCCAGCGGCCTGGCCCTCCACGGCCCGCTCGACGCCGCGGCGCTCCGCCGCGCCCTGGGCGAGATCGTCCGCCGGCACGAGGCGCTGCGCACCGTGTTCGCCGAGGTGGAGGGGCGCCCGGTGCAACGGGTGCGGCCGTTCGAGGGCTTCGCGCTGGCGGTGGAGGACCTCTCCGCCGGCGGCCCCGAGGCGGCCGAGGCCGCGGCGGGGAAGCGCATCGCGGAGGAGTCGGCGCGGGGCTTCGACCTGGCGGAGGGGCCACTCTTCCGCGCGACGCTGCTGCGGCTCGCGGCGGACCGGCACGCGCTGCTCCTGGTCCTCCACCACGTGATCAGCGACGGCTGGTCGATGGGCGTGCTGATGGGCGAGCTGTCGGCGCTGTACGCCGCCTTCCGCCGCAGCCTTCCCTCGCCGCTCCCCGAGCTGCCGGTGCAGTACGGCGACTACGCCGCCTGGCAGCGCGCCGAGGCGTCCGCGTTCGAGCGGCAGATGGCGTGGTGGCGCGAGCACCTGGACGGCGCCCCGCACGTGCTCGACCTGCCGACAGACCGGCCGCGTCCCCCCTCCCGCTCCGTTCGCGGCGGGCACGTCGGCGTCGGGCTGGACGCGGCAGCCCTGCGCCGGGTGAAGGCGCTGGCGCACGCCGAGGGCGCCACGCCGTTCATGGTTCTCCTGGCCGCCTTCCAGCTCCTCCTGGCGCGCTACGCCGGGACGGACGACGTGCTGGTGGGAACGCCGATCGCCGGCAGGACACGGCAGGAGACGGAAGGGCTGATCGGCTTCTTCGTCAACACGCTGGTGCTGCGCGCGCGGATGGCGCCCGGGCAGAGCTTCCGCGAGCTGCTGGCCGTGGTGCGCGACGACGTGCTGAGCGCCTTCGCGCACCAGGACGTCCCCTTCGAGCGGCTGGTGGACGAGTACCAGGTGGAGCGCGACCTGGCCCGCACGCCGCTCTACCAGGCGATGTTCTCGCTGCAGAACGCCGCCGTCACCGGCGGCGAAATCCAGCTCGACGGCCTGGAGGTGCACGGGCTCGCCGTCCCCTTCGACACCTCGAAGACCGACCTGGTGCTCTC
>DASYJZ010000808.1:0-3279 GCA_035995965.1 Longimicrobium sp.
CCCCTTCAGGTAGGCGAAGGCGATCCCGGGGATGCCGGGAAGCACCTGCTCGATCTCCAGCAGCCCCGAGTCTTCGCGCCGGGGCAGGTCGATCTGCGTCTTGTCGCCGGTGATCACCGCCTTGCTGTTCAGCCCCAGGCGGGTGAGGAACATCTTCATCTGCGCGGTGGTGGCGTTCTGCGCCTCGTCCAGGATCACGAACGCGTCCTGCAGGGTGCGCCCGCGCATGTACGCCAGCGGCGCGATCTCGATCGAGCGGCTCTCCATCGCGCGCCGCAGGCGGTCCAGCGGGATCATGTCCTCCAGCGCGTCGTAGAGCGGCCGCAGGTAGGGGTCGATCTTCTCCTGCAGGTCGCCGGGGAGGAAGCCCAGGTTCTCCCCCGCCTCCACCGCCGGGCGGGCGAGGACGATGCGCTTCACGCGCTTCTTGGAGAGCGCGTCCACCGCCATCGCCACGGCCAGGTAGGTCTTCCCGGTCCCCGCGGGGCCGATCCCCACCACGATGTCGTTGTCCTCGATGGCGGAGAGGTACTTCGCCTGGCCCTCGCTCTTGGCGGTGACGGTCTTGCGCGGCCCCGCCACCACCACCCGGCCGGCCTCGGCCAGCCGCTCCAGCCCGTTGCCCCCGTTCTCGGCCGCGGTGTCGAAGAAGCGGGCCACGTCGTCGGTGCCCAGGGCCTCGCCGCGGCGCGCGACCTCGATCATGTGCTGCGCCACGGGCACGGCGCGCTCCACCCCTTCCAGCGGCCCCGAGAGGAGGAGGTGGTCGCCGCGCAGGAACACGCGCAGCCCCGAGCGCCGCGCGAGCTCGTTCAGGTTGGCGTCGTTGACCCCGGAGAGCGACAGCGGGTCGGCGCCCTCGGCGGGAATCCTGTGCTGAATGGCCTGTTCCGGCATCTCTATCCTTCTATCCTGAATTGCAGTCGTAGCCGACCGTCATCGAACTACCCAGCCCGTGGGCACACCCGCGGACGCGCTCCGCCGCCGCCCCGCGACCCTCCAAGAACCGGGCCAGCCGACGTCCAGTGTCGCGCGCCGGCGTATGCCCCGAACGCCGCCGGGCGGGGCACGGCCGCCACGCCGGTGCCCCGCCCGTAACCGTGGCGGCCGCTGCGCTGCGGATTGTTACGTCGCAGCCTTGCGAATGTTCACTTCGCGGAGCTGGTCGTCTGCCACCGGGGTGGGCGCGCCCTCGAACAGCGCGCGCGCCGACGCCGTCTTGGGGAAGGCGATCACGTCGCGCAGGCTCTGCCCCCCGGCCAGCAGCATCACCAGGCGGTCGAAGCCGAAGGCCACCCCCGCGTGCGGCGGCGCGCCGTAGCGGAAGGCCTCCAGCAGGAAGCCGAACTTGGTCTGCGCCTCTTCCCGCCCGATCCCCAGCGCGCGGAAGATCGCCGCCTGCAGCTCCGGCTCGTGGATGCGCACCGAGCCGCTGCACATCTCCATCCCGTTCCACACCGAGTCGTACGCCAGCGAGCGCACCGGCTTGCGATAGAGCGCCCGCGCCACCTCGGCCGGCGGCGCCCCGTCGGCCGTGGCGCGCAGCACCTCCGCCAGGTCGCCCGGATGCGGACGGGTGAAGGGGTGGTGCTCGGACACCAGCCGGTCGCCCTCGGGGTCCCAGCCGAAGAGCGGGAACTCCGTCACCCAGAGCCAGGCGTGCTTCGCCGCGTCGACCAGGTCGAGCCGGCGCGCCAGGTGGCGCCGCAGCTCGTCCAGCGCCGGCTCCAGCCCGGCGCGCACGGTGTGCGTCTCCTCCGCGACCGGCGCGGAGCCGTCGGTGCGCCCCACCAGCGGCCCCGGCGTCCCCGGGTCGGCGACTCGGAACTCGCCGACGACGGCGACGAAGAGGTCGCCGGCCTCCATCCCCGTGGCGGCGTAGAAGGCGTCGCGCGCGGCGTCGTCCAGCGCCTTCGCGAACTGGCCGGAGAGGCCGTCGTCGCCGCGCTTCACCCAGAGCGCGCCCGCGGCCCCACCGCGCTTCGCCACCTCCTGCAGCTCGTCCAGCTCCTTGCGCGACAGCCGCGCGCCGCCGGGAACGCGGAGCCCGCGGATGCGCTGCGGCGTGCCCTCGGTGGCCTGGAAGAGGCGGAAGTCCGCGCGCTTGAGGACCGTGGTGACGTCCACGATCGGCAGGTCGAAGCGCAGGTCGGGCTTGTCGGTGCCGTAGCGCGCCATCGCCTGGGCATAGGTGAGCCGGGGGAAGGGCGTCTCGATCTCGATCCCCCCCACCTCGCGGAGGATGGCGGCCATCAGCTCTTCGCCCAGCGACAGCACGTCTTCCTGGCCGGCGAAGGCCATCTCCACGTCGATCTGCGTGAACTCCGGCTGGCGGTCGGCGCGCAGGTCCTCGTCGCGCAGGCAGCGCGCGATCTGGAAGTAGCGGTCGAAGCCGCTCACCATCAGCAGCTGCTTGTAGAGCTGCGGGCTCTGCGGAAGCGCGTAGAACTCGCCGGGGTGGTTGCGGCTGGGCACCAGGAAGTCGCGCGCCCCCTCGGGGGTGGGCTTGGTGAGCAGCGGCGTCTCGATCTCCAGGAAGCCCTGCCCCGAGAGGAAGCCCCGGGCGCTCTGCGCGGCGGCGTGCCGGGTGCGCAGGGCGTGCTGCAGGTCGCCCCGGCGCAGGTCCAGGTAGCGGTAGCGCAGCCGCAGGTCCTCGGACGGGAGCTCGTCCTTCGCCCCGTAGAACACCTGGATCGGCAGCGGCTCCGCCCGCGTCAGCACCTCCAGCCCCATGGCGCGCACCTCCACGTCGCCGGTGGCCATGTCGGGGTTGTGCTGCCCGGCGATGCGCGGGAACACCGTGCCCTCCACGCGCACCACGTCCTCGGGCCCCAGGCGGCGCGCCTCCTCCAGAACGGCGGCGGGCGACCAGCGCGTGTCGAACGACACCTGCACCACCCCCTCGCGGTCGCGCAGGTCCAGGAACACCAGCGAGCCCAGGTCGCGGCGGCGGTGCACCCACCCGGCCAGGGTCACGGCGGCGCCGGCGTCGCCCGCGCGGAGCGTGCCGGCGGCCGAGGTGCGGTACGAGGTGGGGTACTCGAGGCTCATGGGTTGGTCGCCGCTGCGCGTACGTCGGTTGCGGCGCGGCGGCTCGCGCGCCGCGCGGAGTGGTGGAGGACCAGGTGCCAGAGCGCGACCCCGGCCAGCACCCCCAGGGTGTCGGCCATCCAGTCCACCGGGTCGGAGCTGCGGTTGCGGACCAGGAGCTGGTGGAGCTCGTCGCTCACGCCGTAGAGGGAGCCCAGCGCCCCGGCCAGCAGCGCGGCGCGACCGCCC
>DASYJZ010000809.1:0-2687 GCA_035995965.1 Longimicrobium sp.
AGGCCCACGGAGTTCAGCCCGTAGAGCTCCATGGGGCTTCCCGCCGCCTTCACGTAGGGCGGGACGTCCTTGGCCACCCGTGTGGCCCCACCCACGAACGCGTGCGCGCCGATGCGCACGAACTGGTGGATGGGCGTGAGCCCGCCCACGATCGCCCAGTCGCCGATGGTCACGTGCCCCGCCATGTTCACGGCGTTGGAGAGGATCACGTGGTTCCCCAGGTGGCAGTCGTGCGCCACGTGGGTGTAGGCCATCAGCATGCAGTCGCTCCCCACGCGCGTGACGCCGCTGGCGATGGTGCCGCGGTTGAGCGTGGCGTATTCCCGGATCACGGTGCGGTCGCCCACCACCAGCACGGTGGGCTCGCCCATGTACTTCAGGTCCTGCGGGTCGGTGCCCAGCACCGCGCCCTGGTGGATGGTGCACTCCTCGCCCACCGTGGTGTCGCGCTCGATCAGCACGTGGCTGCCGATGCGGGTGCGCGCGCCCACGCGCACGCCGGGGCCCACGATGGAGTAGGGCCCCACGGCCACCCCGGGCGCCAGCTCGGCCGAGGGGTCGACCAGGGCGGTCGGGTGCACTTCCGGCGCAACGGCCGTGGCAGGAATCGTCATCGACACCTCAGCGGTCCACCACGCGGGCCATCATCTCGGCCTCGGCCACCACGTACCCGTCCACCCGGCCCACCCCCTTCATGCGGCAGGTGGCGCCGCGGATCTGCAGCACCTCCACCTCGAAGCGGATCTGGTCGCCCGGCACCACCGGCCGGCGCCACTTCACGTTGTCCAGCGACATGAAGTAGATGACCTTCTCCTCGAGGTTGTCCATCTGCTCCAGCACCAGCAGCCCGCCCACCTGCGCCATCGCCTCGATGATCAGCACCCCCGGCATCACCGGCCGCCCGGGGAAGTGTCCCACGAAGAAGGGCTCGTTGATGGTGACGTTCTTGAGCCCCACGATGCGCTTGCGCTCCTCGAACTCCACCACCCGGTCCACCAGCAGGAAGGGGTAGCGGTGCGGGAGGTAGTGCAGGATCTGCTCGATCCCCAGCACCGGCCGGGTGTGCGCCTTGCGCTCGTTGCGCGCCACCAGCTCCTGCGCCAGCGCCACGTTCCCCTTGTGCCCCGGCTTCTCCGCCACCACGTGCGCGTTCAGCCGCGCCCCCACCAGCGCCAGGTCGCCCACGACGTCCAGCGCCTTGTGGCGCACGAACTCGTCGGGAAAGCGCAGCTCCGAGCCGGACACGATGCCGCCGTCCTCGCCCAGCACGATGGCGTTCTGGGCCGTGCCCCCCTGCGCCAGCCCGCGCGAGTACAGCTCCTCCACCTCGCGCTCGAAGCAGAAGGTGCGCGCCGGCGCCAGCTCGCGGCTGAACGCGCCGTCCTCCACGCGGAAGCTGGCGAACTGCCGCCCCACCGCGGGATGGTCGAACTCGATGGTGGTGGAGAGCCGGTACCCCTGCGCGGGGGCGACCACGTACTCCGCCGCGCCCTTGGTGAAGGAGAAGGTGTCGTCCACGGTGATGAAGCGCGCCGGGGCGTCCTGCTCCTGCACCCCGCACCCGGCGAGCGCCGCGTCGAAGCCCTGCGAGCTCCCGTCCATCGCGGGCGGCTCGGGGCCTTCGAGCTCGATCAGCAGGTTGTCGATCTGGCGGGCCACCACGGCGGCCAGCAGGTGCTCCACGGTGTGCACCTTGGCGGCGCCCCGCTCCAGCGTGGTGCCGCGGTCGGTGGTGCTCACGTTGGCCACCAGCGCGGCCACCTCGGGGGCGCCGTCCAGGTCCGCGCGGCGGAAGACCACGCCGGTGTTCACGGCGGCGGGGAGGAGGCGCATGCGCACCGGCACGCCGGTGTGCAGCCCCACGCCCTCCAGCTCGGCGGGCGCGGCGATGGTCTGCTGTCTGGGAGTCGTCGTCGGCATCTATGGGAAAAGTACGTCCCTCATTCGTCAGGATGCGCCGGCCGCGCGGCGCCGCCGCCGAACACCGCGCGCTCGATCGCCTTCATCCGCTTGAGCAACTCCGGGAGCTTGAAGAGCGCCGCCTGCGCGCGCATGGCCTCGCGATGCGGGCGCGCCGGATAGCCGGAGACGGTCTCGCCCGCGGCCACCGAGGCCGTGACCCCCGCCTGGGCGCCGACGCGGGCGCCCGCGCCCACCTCGATGTGCCCCTGGAACCCCGACTGCCCCCCCAGCACCGCCCCGTCGCCGATGCGCGTGGAGCCCGAGATCCCGGCCTGCGAGACCACGATCACGCTCCGGCCCAGGCGGCAGTTGTGGCCGATCTGCACCAGGTTGTCGATCTTGGACCCCCGGCCGATCACCGTGTCGCCGATGGAGCCGCGGTCGATGGTGGTGTTGGCCCCCACCTCCACGTCGGCCTCCAGGCGGCACGCGCCTACCTGCGGCACCTTGCGCAGCCCGTCGCCCTCGGCTACGTAGCCGAAGCCGTCCGCCCCCAGCCGCGCGCCACTGTGCACGATCGAGCGCTCGCCCACGCTCACGCCGTCGTACAGCGTGGCCTGGGGATGGATCACCGCGTCGGCGTCCACCGTGCAGCCGCGGCCGATCACCACGTGCGCCCCGATCCGCGCGCGGGGGCCCACCACCGTCTCCGCGCCGATCACCGCGTACGGTCCGACCGAGGCCGTGGCGTCCACCCGGGCACCCTCGCCGAGCACGGCGGTGGG
>DASYJZ010000810.1:0-2431 GCA_035995965.1 Longimicrobium sp.
CAGGTGTCAGGTGTCAGGTGTCAGGTGTCAGGTGTCAGGTGTCAGGTGTCTGGTGTCAGGTGTCAGGTGTCAGGTGTCAGGTGTCAGGTGTCAGGTGTCAGGTGTCAAAAGCGGTGTCACCACCATCGTGCAGGATGCGCGAAACCGGGGTTTCGGGCGAGCAAGTTGCGCGTGCGGCCGTGAAAGTCCGTTCTCGCGCCTGCATCTTGCTCTCTAGGCAGGTATGCCAACACGCCGTGTGGTTGTTGCAGCGAATTCATTCGCCCTTCCCGACTGAGGCCCCGATGCATGCAGTCTAATCCGGAACGCACCGGGCCTCCACTGCGCACCCTCAGAACGACTGGCCGAAGGTGAGGTACACCTTCGCCGAGGGACGCACCGTCACGCCCGTGAACGTGGCCTTCGACAGCGGCAGCGCGACACCGCCGCGCAGGCGGAAGCGTGCGTTGAAGCCGAACAGCACGTCGCCACCCAACTCCGCGCCAACGGAGACCAGCGGCTTCGGCCTCGTGAACGCCGCGGCGACGGCCGGGTCGCACCCCTGCACGCACCAGGCGGTGCCGCCGTCCACGAAGGCCGTCCCCCACAGCCGGTCCAGGAAGACGGGGACCAGCCCCACGCCGCGCTCCACCAGGGCGATGGGGAAGCGCCACTCCGCTGTCCCCGCCACGGCGCGGTCGCCGAACTGCGTCGCGCTCTCGTAGCCGCGCACGAACAGGTCGCGCGTGCCGCCCAGCGCCGCGCCCGTGGACAGCGGGAACGCGACGGCGTCGCCCGTCGTCCCGCCGACGGCGAAGTACGGCGTACCCGAGCCGAAGTCCGCGCCGCCGACGGCACGCACGGCCAGCACGTGGCGCGCGAATCCCCATCCGCGGAAGCCGTGGTAGACCTGTGCCCGCCCGTCCACGCGGGTGTAGCCGCGGTGCGCGGTCTCGCCGGCGCGCGGGCGGGTGGCGCGCCGCCCCTCGACCGACGCGGCTGCGACGAAGCCGTCCTGCGTGCTGATGGAGAAGTCGTACGCCCGCGCCGTGGAGAGGCCCAGCGTGGCGACGGCGCCGAGCTCCGGCGGCCGGTCCAGCGCGAGGTCGGGCGCGAGCGCCGGGTCGGACCACTGCAGCTCGCGGTCGCGGACGTTCGCGCCCAGGCTGAGCCAGCCGTACGAGCGGAAGCGCGGCCGGGTGAAGGTGGCCACCGCGCTCGCCGACCGCTCACGGTCCCGCAGGTCGATGATCGTGGTGCCTCCGGGCACGTCGACGACGGTGCGCAGCCGCACCGACCAGTCCTGGAACACCGACACGCCGAGCGCCGGGTTGCGCAGGCCGCGGAAGACGTACGCCGCTCCACCCTCGAAGCGCCCGTCGCGCGGGTAGACCGATCCGCTGGCGGCCCAGAGGTGCCGCTCCACCACGTCGTGGCCGCTGACCGCGACGCCCACCGCCGTGCCGAAGGCGCTGCTGCTGGTCCACGTCGGCTCCCAGTACGCCGGGAGCACGGAGCGCAGCGGGGAGTACGCGTGCGCCGGCCCGCTGGCCCCGCGGTTCGGGTCCGGCTGCTCCGTCGCGGCCGCCACCTGCGCTCGCACGGGCGGCGCCGGGCGCCACCCGTCGGGGGCGAAGGGGATGCGGGCGACGTGGTACCCGTCGGACCGGTAGTACTGGAACGCGATCCAGCGCCCATCCGGCGACACGTCGGGCTGGAAGGCGCCGGTGAGCACGTTCGTCACCTGCATCATCCGCCCGCCGCTCACCTCGTAGGCGTAGAGGTTGGCGATGCCGGTGCGGTCGGACGAAAAGAGCACCCAGCGGCCGTCCGGCGACCAGGCGGGCGCGGTGTCGACGGCGCGGTCGCTGGTCGCCTCGGCCAGCACGCGGCCGGCGGGGTCGAGGATCACCACGTCGTAGTAGCCCCCCTGCCGCCACCGGGAGACGGCGATCTTCGTCCCGTCGGGCGACCAGCGGGGGTAGGCCCACTGCACGTCGAGCGACGGCGGCACGAGGTCGCGCGGCGCGGCGCCGGGCGCGTCGATGACGACGGGCACCGTGGTCCCGCCCCCGGCGCGCAGCGCGACGATGCGCCCGTCGCGGGCTACGTCGGGCTGCAGCAGCCGCGCGCCCTCCGTCAGCCGCTCGCGTCCGCCGTCCACGCCGACGCGGTAGAGGTCCGAGTACGCGTGGGTCGGGTCGCGCAGGTCGATCATCGAGGTGACGAGCGACCGCCCGTCCGCCGACCACGACCCGGGCGCCAGGGTGGTGCGCGGGGCGACCACGCGCTCGGTCCCATCCGCATCCACCAGCCGCTGCTGCGCCTCCTCGCGCCCGGTCTGCGCGGCGTAGGCGATCCAGCGCCCGTCCGGGGACCATGCCGGCTGGGCCTGGAAGCCGCTTGGTGTCAGGACCCGCCGGTGGCCGCCGTCAGCGTCGATGAGTGCGAT
>DASYJZ010000811.1:0-14209 GCA_035995965.1 Longimicrobium sp.
CGCCTCGCGGCGTATGAGGCCGGCCGGGGTGCGCGCCGCGCGCTCCGGCCGGCGGCCCGCTTGGGCCGCTTCGTTCTTCATTCCACCGAAACCAACCGCATGCGTGTCCTGACCGCGCTCGCCCTCGCCGCCGCGCTGGCCGCGCCCGCCGCCGCGCGGGCGCAGCAGCCCGCGACCCCGCAGCCCGGCACCCGGGTGTGGGACCGCGTGGTCGCCACCGTGGGCGACACCTCGCTGCTCTACTCCGACGTGCTGATCGAGCTCGAGAGCATGCAGGCCCAGGGGCAGGCGGTGCCCACCGAGCCCGCCGCCCGCGAGGCCTTCATCCGCACGCTGCTGCAGCGCCGCGTGGACGACCTGGTGCTGCTCGAGGCGGCGCGCCGCGACCCCAACGTGCTGATCGACCCCACCGAGGTGGTGACCGCGGTGGAGAACCAGATCAACCGCGTGCAGCAGAGCTTCGGCACGCAGGCGGCGATGGAGGCCGAGCTGGCGAAGACCGGGCGCACCCTGGACCAGTACCGCCAGGAGCTCACCCGCACCTACACCGACCAGACCACGGTGCAGCGCTACAAGCAGCAGCGGCTGGGCCGGATGGCGCCGCCGCTGGTGACCGAGGACGAGATCCGGGCCTACTTCGACCGCGAGCAGGCGGGGCTGGGCACGCGGCCGGCCACCCTCTCCTTCCAGCAGGTGATCGTCAAGCCCGCCCCCAGCGACTCGGCCGACGCGCGGGCGCGCCGCAAGGCCGAGGAGATCCTGGCCGAGCTGCGCCGCGGCGGCAACTTCGAGGAGCTGGCCCGCCGCAACTCGGCCGACCCCAGCGCGCAGCAGGGCGGGATGCTGGGCTGGTTCCGGCAGGGGCAGATGGTGCGCGAGTTCGAGCAGATGGCCTACGCGCTGGCGCCGGGGCAGATCAGCCCGGTGGTGAAGACCGAGTTCGGCTACCACGTGATCAAGCTGGAGAAGGTGCGCGGCCCCGAGCGCCAGGCGCGCCACATCCTGATCCGCCCCGAGGTCACCGACGCCGACATCGCCGCGGCGCGCGCCCGCGCCGACTCGTTCGCGGCGGCCGTCCGCGGCGGCGCGTCGATCGCCGAGCTGGCGGCGCGCACCAGGACGCCGCCCGAGCAGCGCGCCCTCAACAACGTGCTCCCCGACCGGCTTCCGGGGGAGTACGGCCAGGCGCTCTCCACCCCGGCGGTGGGCTCGGTGGTCGGCCCCTTCCAGATCACGGACCCCACGGGCCCGGCGTTCGTGGTCGCGCGCATCACCGACCGGCGCGCGGGAGGCCAGTACAACCTGGCCGACGTGCACGACTACATCCGCGACCAGCTGGTGGAGGAGAAGCAGACCGCCCGTCTGCTGGCGGAGCTCCGCCAGGTCACCGCCGTCACCCTGTCGCCGTGAGCGGCGAGGCGCTGCGGGCGGACGTGCTCCTGCACCGCCTCTGCCTGACGAAGAGCCGCAGCGAAGCGAAGGCGGCCTGCGAGGCGGGCGCGGTGTGGGTGGACGGCAAGCGGGCGCGCCCCAGCGACGCCGTGCCGCCGGGGAGGCGGATCGAGGTGCGCTACCCCGCCCGCACCCTGGAGCTGGAGCTGCTGGCCACGCCGGGAAAGAGCACCTCGAAGCAGCAGGCCCGCGAGCTCTACCGCGTGCTGCGCGAGGAGCGGACCCGCGACGACGAGCTCTGGGCGTGAGGCCGGTCCGCATCGCCGTCACCCTGGGCGATCCCCGCGGGATCGGCCCCGAAGTCACCGAGGCCGCGCTGGCCGATCGCGAGATCGCCGGCGCGGCCTCCTTCGTCCGGGTGGGCCCCGACGCGCTGGTGGGGGCGGACGGCGTGGGGGTCGGGGGATGGACGGCGGCAGACGGCGCCGCGGCGGCGGGGCGCGTCGCCGGCGAGGCGATCCGCCGCGCGGTGGCGATGGCGCTCGCGGGCGAGGTGGACGCGATCGTCACCGCGCCGATCGACAAGGCCGCCTTCCACCGGGGGGGATGGAGCTACCCCGGCCACACCGAGATGCTGGCGGAGCTGGCCGGCGTCCCGCGCGTGGCGATGCTGATGGCGGCGGAGCGAACCGCGCTCGGCGGCCCGCTGCGGGTGGTGCTGGCGACCACGCACCTGGCGCTGCGCGACGTCCCCGCCGCGCTCTCGGCCGGGCTGCTGGTGGAGCAGGCGACGCTGACGTCGGACGCGCTGCGCGACCTCTGGGCGATCCCGCGGCCGCGCATCGCCCTCTGCGCCGTGAACCCCCACGCGTCGGACGGCGGCCGCTTCGGCGACGATGAGGCGCGGATCGTGGCGCCGGCGCTGCGGCTGCTGGCCGCGGCCGGAGTCGACGCCGCGGGCCCCATCCCCGCCGACACGGTGTTCACCCGCGCCGTCCGCGGCGAGTTCGACGCGGTGATCGCCCCCTACCACGACGTGGGGATGGCCGCGTTCAAGACGGCCGCCTTCGGCAGCGGGGTGAACGTGACGCTGGGCCTCCCCTTCCCCCGCACCTCCCCGGACCACGGCACCGCCCTCGACATCGCGGGCAAGGGCATCGCCGACCCCGGCTCGATGAAGGAGGCGATCCTCCTGGCCATCCGTCTCGCGGAGCGGATGCGCGGCGGCCCGTCTTCCTGAGCGCCTTCGCTTGCGGCGAAGGGCACCGGATCGGCCGGTGCCCTTCGGATTCATTCCATCGCGCCTTCTGCCAGCCGCGTTCGCAGCCGGGGGAGAGCCCGGGTTTGTGCGAAGTCCCCCACATCCGCCAGGTCCTCGACGGCACGCCGGACCGGGCTGAGCGTCACCTTGTCGCGGCAGATTTCTGCCTGTGCCAGCACCGCGCCGTTCCCGTCCGTCACGAAAGCCCCGTTGCACCCGCTCATGAAGCAGACCGAGGCGGTAGCGAGGCAGTTGGTGAACAGGTCCATGTTCCACACGCACCCGCGCCCCACGACGTTGCCGTCGGCGTCGTGGATCGTGACACACTGCTCGTGGCACTGCGAAGCAGCTTTCGCCGGGTGCAGAGCAGCCACGCTCGTCGCCAAGACGAGTAGAATTGCCAGACGTTTCATTTTCCCTCCCGTGGTCAAGGGTTCACCTGCTGGGGCCGCCCCGCGAACGGCGCCCATCCACCACCGGAACAACCACAAGCCGAAGGAGCACCGGCGCGTCATCCTGTGTGCCTGCGAGCCATAACACGTTTCGCGCGCGGTCGTATCCGAGGAGCGCTCCCCACTCCCGTGGAATCGCACGCGACGCGACCAGCCGTCCTGAGACATCGAACAGATCCCAGGTCGTCCCGGCTGGTCCGATGCGGCTGGCGACGACCCAGCGGTTCGCGACTTCGAGAACCGACCCGAGGCGTTCCAGACGCGGTTGCGCGCTCGACACGGCAGTGCCACGCGCAGTTCGCTCGATCCGGACGAAGTCGTCCGGTACGGCTCGAAGCGGTGTTCGAGGCCGGTACACAGCGCGCTCGCGGCCGCCGGAGTCATAACGATGGACTTCGTACGGAAGGCGCAGCAGATAGAGGAGGTCACCCGCGCTCGTGCGTACGACGTTTCCCGCTCCCCAATGCGCGAGTACCTCTCGGTCTCGCGCATTGGGGAGCGGGCCGAACGAGGCGATGTGCTCCAACTGCTCTCCGCGCACTCGGAAGCGGTGGATCCCGAACTGGGTTACGCGGTCGTTGGCGGTCGTGAACCCCGAGATCAGCAGATCGCCGTTCGCGAGGGCCACGAGGTTGTCCACTTGGCGGAAGGAGAATGGAAGCCGTACCCGGCCGACGAACGTTCCGCTCGGCGAGAGGGTGGTCACCTCAGAGGCGCCGAAGTCGAACACGACGATGTTCCCGTTTGGCGCAACGTCCAGGCGGTAGGGAAGCTGGAACTCTCCGGGACCGCGACCTGCCCTGCCCACCTTCCACAGCACGCGGCCGTCAGGCGAGAACGCCGTCACTCTGAAGTTCATGTGGTCGAGCACGTACACGTTTCCGTTTGCGCCTACTTTTCCTGCAATGATCGAACCGAACTCTTCATTCTCACCCACCACCGTGACTGAATTGATGGAGAGCGGGAATGAAGCGTTCGTCTGAGAGAAAACGACCGCCGGACTCCACCCGAGACTAGGAGCCAGAAGAAGGGAGAGCCAAAAAGTCCGCATGAATCGAGCGAGGCGAAGGATGGAGGCAGCACCGAAACGACACTCCAGATGCTAGTTCGTGACCGCGTCGGGCGCAAGATCAACGAGTAGCGGCGCCTGCGCCTCAACCTTGCTTTCCGCTTTGACACCCGCGGCGGAGGCGATTAAGTTTCGGCCATTCCGCCACTTGCCGTTCCTCCCGCGGTAATCGCCAAGCGTGATCAAGCTCACCTCGGTCTACAAGGAGTACCCCCGCTCCGGTGCGGCGCTGAAGGACGTGTCGTTCCACGTCCAGAAGGGGGAGCTGGCCTTCCTCACCGGCCATTCGGGCGCCGGCAAGAGCACCATCCTGCGCCTGCTCCAGATGGCCGACTTCCCCAGCGCCGGCGAGGTACGCGTCTCCGGCTTCTCTTCCAAGACCGTGCGCCGGCGCGACATCCCGCTGCTGCGCCGCAAGCTGGGGGTCGTCTTCCAGGACTTCCGCCTGCTGCGCGACCGCACCGCCGAGGAGAACGTCGCCTTCGCGCTGGAGGTCACCGGCGTCAAGCGCACCGCCATCGGGCAGCGGGTGAACCGGGTGCTCACCCAGGTGGGGCTCAGCCACAAGGCGCAGGCCTTCCCCGACGAGCTCTCCGGCGGCGAGCGGCAGCGCGTGGCCGTCGCCCGCGCGCTCGCCAACGAGCCGCTGGTGCTGCTGGCCGACGAGCCCACCGGCAACCTCGACGAGTGGGCCGCCCGCGGCGTCTTCGACCTCTTCCGCGAGATCAACTCCCTGGGGATGACGGTGCTGATGGCCACCCACGACCTGGACCTGGTGCGCGCCCACCCCGAGTACCGGGTGATCGAGCTGGCGCAGGGGCAGGTGGTGTACGATTCGAAGGCCACCACGCCGCCCGCCGCGGCGCGGAGCGTGGAGGTCCCGGCGACCGCCGACACCCACGGGAGCTGAGCGATGCCCTACGCCCTCCGCGAGGCGCTCTCGGCCTTCCGCCGCAGCCCGCTGCTGGCCTTCCTCTCCGTCATCGCCATCGCCTTCTCCCTCTTCGTGATCGGCCTGTTCGGGCTCACCACCTGGAACATCGGCCGGGCCATCGACAAGGTGGAGGAGAAGGTGGAGATCGTGGCCTACCTGGACGACGCCACGACCCCGGCGCAGCTCGAGCTGGCGCAGACCGAGGGGCGTGGGCTCCCCGGGGTGCTGGAGCTGCGCTACGTGAGCAAGACCGAGGCGCTGGCCAACGCCATGGCCGACATGCAGGAGTTCCACGACGTCTTCGCCGACCTGGACAACAACCCGCTCCCCGCCTCGCTCGAGGTGCGGATGAAGCCCGGCTCGCGCACCCCCGAAGCGGTGCGCCGAGTGGCCGAGCGGCTCCAGGCCTACCCCTTCGTGGAGGACGTGCGCTACGGGCGCGAGTGGCTGGAGCGCATCTTCCTGATCCGCCGGCTGGCGGGGGGCGCCGCCACGCTGATCGGGGTGGCGTTCGCGCTGGTGGCGGCCATCATCATCGCCACGGCGGTGCGCATCGCGGTGTTCGCGCGGCGCGAGGAGATCAGCATCATGCGGCTGGTGGGCGCCACCGACGGCTTCGTGCAGCGCCCCTTCCTGCTGGAGGGGCTGATGACGGGGGTGATGGGCGGCCTGCTGGCGGCGTTCCTCACCTGGGGCGCCTACCGGGTGCTGAGCGCCACCATGTTCAAGATCGAGTTCCTCCCCGGCGAGTGGATCGTGCTGGTGGTGATCGTGGGGACGCTCTTCGGCTTCCTGAGCAGCATGGTGGCCGTCCGCCGCCACCTGGAGGAGGTCTGACGGTGCGGACGCCGCGCTTGGCGCTGGCGCTGGCGCTGGCGGCGGCGCTCCCGCTGGGCGCGCTGGCGCAGCAGCGGGGGCGGCCGCGCACGCCCGACCAGCAGCTCACCGAGAGCCAGCGCCGGCTGCAGGAGATCCGCGCCGAGCGCAGCGAGCTGCGCCGCGACCTGTCGGGGATCCGCAGCCGCGTGCACGACGTGACCGCCGAGATCCGCAACATCCAGCGGCAGCGCGAGGTGAGCGCGTCGCTGCTGCGCGAGCTCAACTTCCAGATGAGCGAGACGCAGCGGAAGATCGACGAGACCACCGACGAGCTGCTGAAGACGCAGGACGAGCTGGCGCAGAAGCGCGCGCTGCTGGACCGGCGCCTGCGCGACATCTACAAGCGCGGGCCGCTGCAGGCCGAAGAGGTGCTGCTCACCGCGCACTCCTTCGCCGACCTGCTGAACCGCTACAAGTACCTCTACCTGGTGGCGCTGCGCGACCGGCGGCTGGTGGGCGAGGTGGCGGAGCTGCAGCACCAGCTCGAGCTGCGCGAGCACGACCTGCGGCGCAGCTACACCGACCTGCAGTACCTGCAGAACGAGCGCGCGCAGGAGCACGCGCAGCTGGGCGACATGGCGCAGCAGCGCAGCAGCACGCTGTCGTCGCTGCGCTCGCACGAGCGCACCACGGTGGAGCGCATCGACGAGCTGCTGCGCGACGAGCGGCGCCTCACCAGCCTGATGGCCACGCTCGAGGCCCGCCGTCGCGAGGAGGAGCGCCGCGACCGCGCGCGCGCCGCCGACGCCGAACGCGCCCGCACCGCCGCGGCCGCCGCCGGCCGTCCCGCCCCGCCGCCCCCCGCGCGCGTCGCCCCGCGCCCGGCCGCCACCATGACCACGGCCGACGTGGGGAGCCTCAACTGGCCCGTCTCCGGCTCGCTGGTCTACCGCTTCGGCCGCGCGGTGCAGAGCAACGGCACCGCGATTCGCTACAATGGCCTGGGGATCGCGGCCGCGGCGGGGACGCCGGTGCGCGCGGTGGAGGGCGGGCGGGTGGAGATGGCGGCGCCGTTCGAGGGCTACGGCCCCACCGTGGTGGTGAGCCACGGCGGCGGCTACTACTCGCTCTACCTGTACCTGAAGGAGATCCAGGTGCAGCAGGGCGCCACGGTGGCCAAGGGCCAGGTGATCGGCACCGTGGGCGGCGAGGGCACCCCCGAGGGCGCCCACGTGGAGTTCCAGATCCGCACCCCCGGCGGCGAGGCCGTCGACCCCCTCACCTGGCTCCGCGGCCGTTGATGCCTGCGGCCGCGCCGGGCATCCGTCTCATCGCGCAGATGCCGCGGCCACAGTCCGCGAAGGCGGACTTCGTGCCGTTCCAGCGCCGGGTTTCCAACCCGGCGGCGTACGGCGGCGACGGTGATGCGGATTCCACCGTGGTCAGCGGCAGCGTCCCCGCCTTCGCATCCCCCGCCTGATGCACCTCCCCCCCGTCTACGGCCACGACGACGTGCGGCGGAAGCTCGCCGCCGCGCTGCGGGGCGGGAACCTCCCGCAGTCGCTGCTCCTGCACGGGCCGGCGGGGGTGGGAAAGGAGCGGCTGGGGCTCTGGCTGGCGCAGCTCATCCTCTGCCTCACGCCGACCGCGGACGGCGACGCGTGTGGGAGCTGCCAGTCGTGCCGCTTCGTGGAGCGGCTGGAGCACCCCGACGTCCACTGGTTCTTCCCCCTCCCCCGCCCCGACGCGTCCACGCCCGAAAAGCTGCGCGAGAAGCTGGAGGAGGCGCGCTTCGCCGAGCTTTCCGAGCGCCGCGCCGACCCCTTCCACGTTCCCGCCTTCGACAAGGCGCCGGCGTACTTCATGGGGATGGTGCAGAACCTCCAGCGCCTGGCCTCCGTGCGCCCGGCGATGGGGAGCCGCCAAGTGTTCGTGGTGGGCGACGCCGAGCTGATGGTGCCGCAGGAGAGCAGCCCCGAGGCCGCCAACGCCTTCCTCAAGCTGCTGGAGGAGCCCCCGGCCGGCACCACGCTGATCCTCACCTCCTCCAGCCCGGGCGCGCTGCTGCCGACCATCCGCTCCCGGGTGCTCCCGGTGCGGCTGATGCGGCTGGCGACCCCGGTGGTGGCCGAGTTCCTGGAGAAGGAGAAGGGGATGAAGCCCGCCGACGCCGATTCGCTCGCCGGCCTCTCCGAGGGCGCGATCGGCCGTGCGCTGCGCCTGCTTCCGACCAGTGGCGGCGCCGGCGTCCTGCAGCGGCAGCGGGAGACGGCGCGCGGGCTGCTGCTGGCCGCCACCGGCCAGTCCGACGCGCAGCGCCTGGCCGCGGCGAACGCCATCGCCCCGTCGGGCGCGCGTGGCGAGTTCACGGCGGGGCTGGAGGCGCTCTCGCAGTGGCTCCGCGACCTGATGGCCGTGGCCGCCGGCGCTCCCGAGCACGTCGCCTATACCGACGACGCGGCGCTGCTCTCGTCGCTGGTGAAGAAGTCGCGCGTCGCCCCCGAGGGCGTCGCCTCCGCGATCCTGCGCGTGCAGGAGGCGCGCGACCTCGCAGCCGGCAACGTGAACCCGCAGCTCATCCTCGCCGACCTGCTGCGCGGCCTGCGGCTCGATCTCGTCGGAGCCGGCTGAGAAGCAGGCTAGTTCACCAAAACGAAACGGCGCCTCGGTCTCTCGGAGCGCCGACGTCGTCCTGCCTTTATCCCCGACGTTACCCATCCGTGGAAGGCGCTGTGCGCCGTTGTACCGCGAGGCCGCGCGTTCACTCGCGAAGTTCGCGAGATTTCGGGGGCGACGCGCTGCCCGACGGTGAACGCGCCTGCTTGTGATCCACCCTCCGTAACCGGATCTTGAGACCCCACACATTCCGGAGACGACGATGAGCGACGGGGACTTCACGCACCTGGACGAGCAGGGCCGGCCGCGGATGGTGGACGTGGGCGACAAGCCGCCGACCGCGCGGGTGGCCGTGGCGGAGGGACACATCCGCACCTCGGCCGAGACGCTGGCGGCGGTCGTGGCGGGGAAGACGCCGAAGGGGAACGTGCTCGTGATCGCCCAGCTCGCCGGGATCATGGGGGCCAAGCGCACGGCGGAGCTCATCCCCCTCTGCCACCCGCTCGCGCTGACCTCGGTGGAGGTGGAGCTGTCGGCGGACGATTCGCTCCCCGGGATTCGCGCGGTGGCGACGGCGAAAGTGGAGGGGAAGACGGGCGTGGAGATGGAGGCGCTCACCGCGGTAAGCTGTTCGCTGCTCACCGTATATGACATGTGCAAGGCACGCGACCGGGGGATGGAGATCGGCGGGATCAGGCTCCTGCGCAAGGAGGGAGGCCGTTCGGGGACGTGGACGGCGGGGTGATCCGGGCACGCGGCTTGCCCCGTGGAGCCCCGACATCTCTGACCCGGAGGCGCAGGAATGCAGTCGCTGCTACTGAAGCTGCAGGCCGAGATCGAATCGCGTAAACGCCCGCACTGGGACATCGTCGCCACAGCGAAGAGCGCCCTGCTGGGCACGGCGCTCGCCATGTGCGCCTTCCTGCTGGGGATACGAGCCGCCGAGGCGGTCCCCGGCGGTGGGACGCTGATGGCGCACCTCGGGGCGGCGCCGGCGGCGGGGCTGGTGGACCTGCAGCACGCGCAGATCACCCGGCTGCAGCGGGTGGCGGAAAACTCTTCCAGGTACGGAATTCCGGCGGACCTGGCGGAGCGGATCGAGGACATCGCCCTGGCCGAGGGGATCGACGCGCGGCTGGCGTTCGGGCTGGTGGCGACGGAGAGCGAGTTCAACCGCCACGCCGTGAGCGCCGTGGGCGCCGTCGGCTACACGCAGCTCATGCCGTCTACGGCGCGCTACTTCCGCCCCGACCTGGAGCGCGAGGCGCTCTTCGACCGCGACACCAACCTGCGGCTGGGCTTCCGCTTCCTGCGCACGCTGATCGACAAGTACCGCGGCGACGTGGAGCTGGCGCTCCTCGCCTACAACCGCGGCCCCGACCGCGTCGACGCCATCCTGCGGGACGGGGGCGACCCCGACAACGGCTACGCGCGCGCCGTCCTCCGCTGGGGCCGCCGCGGCCGGTAGCGGCATCCGGCGTGCGACGCCACCGCATCCCGGGGACGCGCACGCCTGACCGCTCGGGTTCGACGCACCCCACCCCAACGATGTCATCCTGAGGCCGGCCACGCCGCAATCATGGAGTGCCAACCAACTTGCAGGCCGAAGGATCTATGATCGCGGCAGCACGTAATGCCGATTCCGAAATCGATTGTGCAAAGGGACGTCATCCCGAAGGCGCCGCCCCTCTGTACCCGAACCCACGTTGAACCGTGGCGGCGCCGAGGGATCTAAAACCCGTTGCCGCGACGAAGCCGACCTCATCGCGGCGGAAAGTCTAGATCCCTCGGGTGCCGCCAGGCGTTGGTGGCGCGTCTGGTTCGGCGCAGCGGCACCGCTCGGGATGACGTCTCAAGGGGTTGGAGGCGATGCACGGATGTTCTGCGAAATCGGCATACGTCGGTGAGATGGGCGAACTCTATCTCGGTTCTGGTATCCTTCCGTCGCGCCAGGGCGAAAGAAGATCCTTCCGCTCCGTAGGTCAGGACCCAATCTTTGGCCGTCCCTTCCGCTGTTCATCCATCCCACCGATCAGGAGACAGGATCATGACCGAGCATTACGCCGGCGCCACCGCCGTGGCGGGCCGGAACAACGTGGTGATCACCGACGTCGACATCCCCTTCGGCCGCCTGGTGGGACTGATCCTGAAGGTGATGCTCGCCTCGATCCCGGCGTACATCATCCTCTTCATCATCTTCGCCATCCTGAGCGCGATGTTCAGCGGCCTGATCCTGGGCCTCATCGGGCTGGGCGGCAGCGGGATGCGCTGAATCGCCCCCTTCAAGACCCACCCAGAAACGCGGAGGAACCGGGAGCAGTGCTTTTCTCTCGGTTCCTCCGCGTCTCTGCGTGAAACGGCCGTTTTCTTCAGGAGCCCATCTCCTGCGCCTCCAGGTTCGACAGGTAGTTCCCGAGGATGCGGTTGGTCGCGTTCAGCACCGCCACGCACGCGGCCCGGTTGGGATCGTCCGCGGCGAGCGCGGCGCCGATCAGCGAGCGGCCGTCCACGTCGCTCTTCAGCAGCGCCACCACCACGTCGGCGTCGAAGGCGCGAAGGGGCTTGATCCCCACCAGCTGGAAGCGCACCCGGCCTTCGAGCACCTGGTCGAGCGCCGCCAGCGTGGAGAGCGCCGTCAGCCGCAGCTCCGGCGCCGCCCCGGCCTCACCCTCGCCCTCCCCCCGGTGCGTCCGCCCCGCCCACTCCAGCTCCACCCGCGCATGCGCCCGCCCCACCCGCGACGAGTCGACGCTTGCGGACACGAAGCGCACGCGGCGGCGCGGCTCCGGCACCCCGGTGTAGGCCACGTGCAGCTCGGCCTCGCCCGGGCCCAGGCCGTGGCGGAAGAGCACCGAGTGCATCACCATCTCCGACGGGAAGAGCGCGCCGCGGTCGGCGATCACGTAGACCACCCAGGGGGGGCCGTCGATCACCACGCGGCGCACGCCCTCGATCTCTTCGAGCTCGGCGCGGACGCGTTCCGGCGACACGGGTTTCAGGGCGGCTTCCATGGCAGGCGGTGGGCCGGGGGAGCGTTTGTTTGGGGGGATGTGTCTACGTTGACGCGCTTCCTTCGGCCTGTCAAGCATCGCGAGGCGCGGAGACGGCCGTCCCCGCGCCTCGCGCGTCACTCCCTGCGGTCCGGATTCAGTAGCGCAGCAGCGCCCCGGCGCCCTTCATGTCGGCCACCTCGCCGGCGTCGGCGAAGGCGACGGTGATCCCCTGCCCCTCGGCCATGCGCACCATCTCCTCCACCACGTCCACGTCCTGCAGCGCGGTGGAGCCGTCGTAGGGGCAGGTCTCCATCTCCCGCGCGAACACGAAGCCGCACTGCGCGCACCGCACCCCCTCGCGGCGCTGGTCGCGCGCCAGCAGCAGCGTGTCCACCCGCCCCTCCTGCAGCGCGCTGAGCGTGCCCTGGAACCCGGCGGTGGCCAGGTAGTCGTGCACCACGCGGTCGCGCACCTGCTCCACCACCTCGTGCTGCGCGCGGGCCAGCTCGCCCTGCAGCAGCGGCTCGAGCTGCCGCACCACCTCCGACGGGTTCTCGTCCACCCACATCGGCCCCGTGTACACCACGCGCTGCAGCACCGAGTCGGGGAGATGCTCGGCGAAGGCGGAGAGGTTCTCCTCGGTGCCCAGCAGCACCAGGTCGTCGGGGCGGTAGCGGTCCACGAAGTCGCGCACCTCGGCGGCGAAGTCGCGGAAGAAGTGCCTGGTCTCCTCCAGCTTGCGGCGCTGGTAGCGGCTCTGCGCGTAGCCGCCGGCCTGCACGTCGTGCGGGGCCGGCAGCGGGTCGCCGCGGCGCTCCAGCTGGTCGAGCACGGCGCCCTGGTACACGCTCAGCAGCCGCACGTGCTCGCGGTCGATCAGCACCACGCCGTAGTGGCGGTACCCCTCCAGCACCTGCGCCAGCGGCGCCACCACCGCGCGCGGCGCCACGATCAGGCGGTTCTGCAGCGGCGCGCGGGTGTGCAGCGCCTGGAACCAGTCGCCGCCGACTTCGGAGTAGACCACCACGCCCGCGCAGCTCTCGTCGTAGTCGTTGGCGAGGAAGCGCTGCACGCGGTCCCAGAGCGTCTCCACCCCCTCCAGGTGCTCGGCCATCCACTCGGCCTGGAGCTCCTCGAACTGCGCGCGCTTCTGGTTGAGGAAGACCTGGTGGGTGCGCTTGTTGTTGGAGTTCACCGACATGTCCAGGAACAGCGACACCACCGGCCGGCCGGACTCTTCGCGCGCGATGAGGCTCTCGAGATCCTGTTTCGTGATCATTCTCTCCGCTGTCTCCAGGGTGGCACTGAGTGGCGCGGCGCGCCCCCACGGGATCACCCGGTCAGCGTGCAAATCGGGCGCCAGCCGGGGGACTCGTCCCGCGAAACCCAGATCCGCGCCGGGGCGGCCATCAGTCGAACATCGGCCGGCGGGATAGGATAGGTCCAGGCGCACCGCGATCCTCCCCAGAGCGCCGTCGTCGCCGGATCCACCATGGATTACATGCGGCCGGTATCGACCTCCCTGCGCCACGTCCCCTAGGAGACCATGATGACCTCTGCATCTCCCGTAAATGGTTTACATTAAAGCATATACAAACCTGCTTGGGAGCCGAATAGATTACCGCTGCAAGCAAATGTTTCCTGCCTCCGCGTGGACGCCCGAGGTATCGAGAGCGGGCGGGCCATTCCAGTGGAGGCCTTCTCACACCTGGGATCAAACTGCGTTCAGCTCGTACGCCGTGCGGCCGATAGGGAGCGGTACGAAGCGTGCACCCGGGGGACGTCGCCTCGGCAGCGCCGGGAATTCGACCCCGGCAATCGTAGCCGACCTCGTCCGGAGGATTCACTCCGGCGCATCCCACCTTCCAGGAGAACCACCCCATGCGCTTCACCCGCGCCGCCCTGCTCCTGATGGCCGCCACGGCGGCCACCGCCTGCTCCGACACGTCGCCCGTCGCGCCCAAGAACGCGCGGTCGCTGTACGACCTGTCGGGCGTCACCATCACCCGCGGCAACGGCCAGGTGCCGGTCCACAGCCGCTCCGTGCGCCCCGCCCAGCCGCGGTTCATCTGCTACGTCGGCGGCGAGTGCCTCCCGCGGGAGAAGCCGCTGGCCGACTTCGACTACGGCCCCGACTACTTCGGCTCGGACAACGGCACCACGAAGAACGTGCACATCGCCGGCTGGTCGGACAACTACGCCAACATCGACAACATGATCCTGACGGTGCACTTCCTGAGCGTGGGCGGCCAGGGACCGCAGGGGTGCGGCGCGACGCCGGCGCAGTTCGACCAGGAGACGGTGTCCGGGTTCGGCAGCGCGTGGGGCAACCACTACACCATCTACGCCGAGCGCTACGCCACCTACAACTCCAGCGCCACCTTCGTGTGGGGCATCGACAACGAGCACACCTTCGACGCGTCGGCCGGCTACAGCGTGGACGGTTACGCCAACGTCGGCACCTTCTACTCCAGCGGCCGGCTCTGCACCTGAGCCGCTCGCTCCACCGCCGGCGCGTCCACCCGGGCGCGCCGGCGGCACCCGGCCCGCGGACCGGCGCGACATCGTGCCGGTCCGCCCCGCATCTCTCCACGGATCCATGAGACGATGACGCCGCATTTCCGTCCCGATCGCCTTCTCGCCCCCGCCGCGCTGGCGGCCCTGCTCGCCGCC
>DASYJZ010000812.1:0-2073 GCA_035995965.1 Longimicrobium sp.
AGCCGCAGAGATGCCGCGGATGGATCTCTGCGGCTCCGCGGCTCTGCGTGAGAAGCTGTTTACTCAGGATGGGATACACAGAACGAGGCGGCGGCGCCCAGCTTCGGGCGCCGCCGCTGCCTCTTCATCGAGGATGACCCCAGTCGTTCTCGTATGCCCCGCGCACCGGCGGAGCAGGCCGTCAGTAGCGGTCCTCGCGGATCGCGCCGGCCAGGATCCCCACCGCCCGGTAGCACTTGTGGCAGTAGAGCGCCGCCGCGTACTCGCCCTCGGGCTCGGTGACCGACGCGAACCCGTTCGGGTCGATCTGCGGCTCGATGAAGGCCAGCACCTCGACGGTGTCGGGGCCGCAGAGGGGGCAGGGGACGTCCGACGGGTCCTTGCGGTAGGCCATCAGCAGCTCCAGCGCCTCGGCGTCCGTGAAGGGCCCCTTGGGCTGCGGCAGCGTCTCGGCCAACTCCTTGGCGACGCGGTTCGTCATCGTCCTCACTCCTTTGGGGGTCACCCCGACGCCGGCTCCTCACCACCTGCGCCGTCCATCCCCAATTAGCAACCACCGTGCCACGCGGAGAACGATAAGTCGTTTATCCGCAGGTGCTTATACCTTCTCTCGCAATCCGGGGGCGAAAGCCCTGCGGCCCGCCCCCGGCTACTCCGACGCCCTGTATCAGAAGTGATTGCCCGTCGCATCCATGCGTAAACCGTGCCAATCGTCGCCGAAATTCCCATTCGATCTGCCGTCAGTTGGCGCCGCCCGCCGCCGGCGAGCCCGGGCGCAGGGTGCGCTCGAAGAGGGCCAGGATGCGGCTGTACTCGTCGGTCCACGAGTCCGGCCGCACGAAGCCGTGGTCCTCCACCGGGTAGACGGCCAGCTCCCAGTTCTGCTTCCGCAGCTCGATCAAGCGCTGCGTCAGCCGCACGATGTCCTGGAAGTTCACGTTGGTGTCGACCATCCCGTGCGCCATCAGCAGGTCGCCCCGGAGCCCCTGCGCGAAGTAGATGGGGGACGACGCGCGATAGGCCAGCGTGTCGTCCTGCGGCTGGTTGAGGATGCGGCTCGTGTACCAGTGGTTGTAGTGCGCCCAGTCGGTCACCGAGCGCAGCGCGGCCCCCGAGCGGAAGACATCCGGCTGCGTGAACAGCCCCATCAGGGTGATGAAGCCGCCGTACGAGCCGCCGTACAGGCCCACGCGGCGCGCGTCGACCCCCTCGTGCGCCACCATCCAGCGCGCGGCGTCGACCTCGTCGTCCAGGTCCTTGCCGCCCATGTGGCGGTAGATGCCGCTCCGCCACGCGCCGCCGTATCCGGCCGAGCCGCGGTAGTCCACGTCGAGCACGGTGTAGCCGCGCGACGCCAGCAGGTGGTTGAACATGTACTCGCGGTAGTACGTACTCCAGCCGCGGTGCGCGTCCTGGAGGTAGCCGGCGCCGTGGACGAAGAGCACGCCGCCCCCGTGCGGCTGCGCGCCCAGGTCCCGCGGGCGGTAGATGCGCGCGTACACCGTCTGCCCGTCGCGGGTGGGGATCTCCACCACCTGCGGGCGGATCCACGGTCCCGCGCGGAACTCGGCGGTGGTCGAGGCGGTCACCCTCCGCGCCTCCGCGCCGGGACGGTTGGGCGCCAGGTACAGCTCCGCCGGCGCGTCGGCGGTGGAGGCGAGGAGCGCCAGCCAGCGGCCGTCGGGTGACACCGTCGCGTCCGTCCACCCCGCGCGCGCCGTGACCCGCGTGCGCGCCCCGCCCGCGGCGGGGACGGCGTAGAGCCCCTGCTCCCCCGGGTGCGTCTCGCTGGTGGAGATCCAGAAGGTGCGCCCGTCCGCGGACGGTTCCACGTCCCTCACCTCCCAGCGCCCCTCGGTCAGCGCGCGGACGTCGCTCCCCGCGGCCGAGGCGGTGTAGAGGTGCGCCCAGCCCGTGTGCTCGCTCACGAACCACACCCGCTCGTCCGGGAGCCACCCGGTGGAGAAGAGGCCGGGGCCGCCCACCCAGGTGGTGTCGCGCAGGTGGTCCACCGTCACCGTCTTCCCGTCCGCCCCCGCCACGTAGATCCAGCGGTCCTTGTAGTCCGCGGGG
>DASYJZ010000813.1:0-17727 GCA_035995965.1 Longimicrobium sp.
CGCGCCACGTGCTCGAACACCGAGCGTGCGGGAACCGGACGGCCGATGCGCCAGACGACCTGCATCACGCGCGCTTCCAGGTCGCCGAGCACCTTCGCCAGGCCCTCCGCCGAGAGGCGGATGGTATCGTGCAGCCGGGGAGCCGGCGGGGTGTCGAGCCTCTTCGAGCGAGGAGTCATCGGGTTCCCCCTGGTGAGTTCGTCATGCCGTCGATTCAGGATAGCAGGAATTTTATCCTCCGTAAACTGTACCGCGACACAGGGGCTTGGCCCCCTGTGTGGGCGGGGGCACCGTGGAGGGGATCTCCTCAAAGCGGGGAACTGCACGATAATCCAGCCGACGCGGTTCACTCCGGCGCTCGCGGCGTGCCGCAGACCGGGAGCGCCGCGCGGACCTGCGCGACGCGCTCCTCCAGCGGGCCCGTCGCCAGCAGGAAGGGGATGCGCCGCGCTTCCAGCTCGCCCAGGTACCACGCGTGCTGCCGGTCGCGGAACTCACCGCCGTAGCGGGACCCGTCCTGCACGAAGCGGAAGTCGGCGGCGCAGAGCACCGTCAGGTCGTACGCGCGCTCCGCCATCCGCTCCAGCCCGGCTGAGGCCCGGCCGAACAGGTGCCCGCTGTAGAACAGCGTGGTCAGCGGCGAGGTGTCGCAGATCACGAGGCGGTTCGCCCGCAGCGCGGCCGCTTCCTCGGTCGCGATCTGCACGCGGCCGATCTCCTCCATGTCCTCGAAGTCCAGCCGCCCTTCCTTCTCCGCCCACACCTGGCGCCCGTACTCGGGCACCCACCCGGTGCACAGCTCGCGCGCGAGCGCCTCGGCCAGCGTGGTCTTCCCCGTCGACTCGCCGCCCAGCAGGCAGACGCGCCGCACGAACGAGGCGTAGACCTCGGGCGAGAGCCACTCGCGGTGCGTGTGCGGGTCGGCGCGCAGCAGCGTTCCCGAGACAGGACGCAGCACCCGCGCGCGGTCCACCATCACGTGCCGCACCCCCGGCGCGTCCGGCTGGCGCTCGCGAAAACAGCGCGTCAGCTCGTCCGCGAAGCCGTCGCCGTAGTCCTCGCTGGTGAAGACGGCATCCACCGTGACGCCGAGCACCTGCCGGCAGAGGAAGCCGCAGAAGCGGCGGTCCACGATCTCCGGCGCGCCGTTGGCGGGGAGCTCCGTGGGGCCGGTGCCGGCGGGCACCAGCGCGCGCAGCCGGTCGTCGTCCAGCACCAGCCGCGTGGTCTGCGGAAAGAGCGCGGCCAGCCAGCGCTCGCGCACCGCGGGGGGGTAGCCGGGGAAATCGGGACGCGTGTAGCTGACGACGACCACCTCGTCGCACTCCTCCAGCGCGCGGCCGATCAGCAGCTCGTGCCCGCGGTGCAGCGGCGCGAACTTGCCGACGACCAGCCCACGGCGGAATCGCCTGCTCACGCCGCGACCACCAGACGGCGCCAGCGCGCCAGCGCCACGGCCGCGTTCATCCAGAACGCCGCGTAGAGCAGCGCCGTAAGCGTGAGGCCGCGCGACAGGTAGAGCGGCACGCTGACGGTGTTCACCACCAGCCAGAACCACCACGCCTCGTACCGGCGGCGCATCAGCAGCAGCTGCGCGAGCACGCTGAAGGCGAGCACGGTGGAGTCGACGAACGGCGCGTAGGCGTTCGTGAAGCGATGCAGCAGCCAGCCGTAGCCCACCGTCACCGCGGCGCCCGCGGCGAGCATCGCCGCCAGCGGCACCGCCGGCGTCCGCCGCACCGGGAGCGGGACGGCTTGCCTTCCGCCGGCCCAGCTCCACCAGCCGACGGCGTTGGTGGCGATGAAGAAGAGCTGCAGGGTCACGTCGGCATACAGCCGCGCCTCGAAGAAGACCCAGCCGAAGAGCAGGCACGCCGCGATCCCCAGCGACCAGGTGTGCACGCGGTTGAGCCCGGCCAGCAGCACCGAGGCGGCGCTCAGCACGTTCGCCGCGAGCTCCACCCGTCCCGTCACGGCCGCGCCCCGGCGAGCTCCGAGGTGTACTGCACCACCTTCCCGTCCTCGAAGCCGTCCGCTTCCACCTCCAGCGCCTGCCCGGCGCCGAACAGCGCGCGCAGGGCGTCGCCGATCGCCCGTGCCTGCGATTCGGGGCCGCGGAAGCGGAAGTGCAGGGTGCCGTCCGCCGCCTGGTGCAGGGTGAACTGCGCCAGCGCGAACCGCTTGAGTGCGTGCGTCACCTCGATGTTGTTCAGCCACTCCCCGGCCGCCGTACGGAAGCGCACCGGCGGGCGCCCCTCCAGCCCCACCAGCACCGGCTCGCCGCCGGCGGCCACGCGCAGCGCCGCCTGGTCGCCGGTGCGGTAGCGCAGCAGCGGCAGGCACGGGTTGAAGCCGCCGGTGAGCGTCACCTCGCCGCGCTCGCCGGGCGGTACGGGGCGCCCCGTGTCGTCGAGGATCTCCACGTACAGCCGGTGCTGCAGCAGCACGTGGCCGCCCTCCGCCTCGTCGTAGACGGCGACGGGGCCGGACTCGTTGAGGGAGTAGAGGTCCAGCACGGGGCAGCCGAAGCGCGCCTCCAGCCGGGCGCGCAACGCCGTCCCCAGCGCCATGGAGGTGGAGAGGAGCGCGCGCGGACGCGTGGCCAGCGGGAGCGCCGCCAACTCGTGGAAGGAGAGCGGGTCGCCGGTGTAGACCTCGGGCGCCAGCGCGTCCAGGTAGCGCGCGCGGTCGTCGGGGTCGCGCCAGTCGCCGGGGTGGAGGTTGATCTTGGCCAGCCCCGACTCGTCCATCGTGGGGGTGACGGAGACGTAGGTGAAGCACTCGCGCTGGAACCCCACGAGCACCACGCCCACCTGCCCGCGCCCGTGCGTGAGCTCGATGGCGAAGCGCCGCAGCGCGCGCTGGTGGAAGGCCAGGTAGCCGGCCGCCACGGTGGGGAGCGACGCCAGCAGCAGGGGGTGCCCGGTGGTGCCGCTCGTGCGGAAGTTGATCAGCCGCTCGGCCGGCACGCCGTCGGGGACGAAGCGGGCGACGTCGCGGCCCAGGTCGGCGCGCGAGACGGTGGGGACGTCGTGGAAGTCTCGGGGGCGCGAGCCGTAGCGGCGGTAGGCCGGCGTGTCGGCGAAGCAGCGGTCCACGAAAGCGTCGAGCCACGGCGGGAGCTCGCCCGCGCGCCATCCCACCGCCGCCGCCTCCACCTCGCGCTCGAAGGCGCGCACGTGCTCCACCTCGTCGGCGGTGAGGCGGTTGCCGCTCCGGTTTCGGTAGAGGGGGGCGTGGGGATGGCCCTGGAGGAAGTCGAGCATCCGCCGCCCGTGCGCGGTGAGCGTGGGGTAGCGCTCCGCGTCGGTGATGCCGCCCTCGTCGCCGCCGGGGGAGGGGACCGCCTCGACGTGGTGGGTCGGCGCATCGTCTGCCGGGCTCATTCGCGCGTCCACTTGTCGGCGGATTCTTCGGCGGCCTTCTTGATCAGCGCCTCGCGGATGGCGCGGCTGCGCTCCTCGGCGGCGCGGGCGGCGCGCAGCACGCGGGCGCGCTCGGCCGAGGAGAGGGTGGTGAGGCGGTCCTGCGCCTGCGCCGGCGTCTCGCCCGCGGGGCGGTAGCCGAGCCGCGCGAGCGCCAGCCGCGCCAGCTCCTCGCGGCGGTCGGGGTCGGTGACGAACTTGCCGGCGGCGGCCTGCGCGGCCAGCTCCCCCGCCTCGTCGCCCAGCAGGGCCAGCAGCGCGGCGGAAGGAGGCGCGGCGCGGGCGAACCAGTCGTCGGCCAGGAGCCAGCAGAGGACGAGGGTGACGGCCAGCCGGTTGCGGTCGGTGCCGGCGTCGGCGCCGCGGAAGCGCGCCAGCTCCGCGCCCCCCGCGACGCCGCCCAGCGCGCGCACCAGGTCGCCCACCACCGCCGCGGTGTGCACGCGCCCCGCGGTGCCGATGCGCGGCTCGCCCAGGAAGTCCTCGGGCGTCTCCGCCAGCCGCCGCGTCAGCGTCTCCAGCACGGGCCCTTCGCGCTCCATCGCCGACTGCCCCGCGGGTGTGCCTTGCTTCATCGATCGACCCTGGTGTGTGTCCGCCGGCCCCGGCACCCTCTCCCTGCGCCTGAGAGCGCAAGCCCTCTCCCGTACCGGGCGAGGGGGATGCCGCTGCATCGCCGGCGCCTGCGAAGTTCAGCGCCACCGCAGCCCCAACGCAGCCGGTGGGGGACGGCAAAAATGCCCGAGAATTCTACCTCTCCCGGTACGGGAGAGGTGGCGAGCCTAAGCGAGCCGGAGAGGGCGCTGAGCCGCGGCCGCGCATGTCACACCGCCACCAGCATCGCATCCGCCGCCAACTCGGGCGCGCAGTCGCCTGTCGTCTCGCGCGGTGCGTCGAACTTGGCGAAGACGTGGGTGGCGTGGCAGTCGCCGCAGGCATCGGCGCGGCGCAGGCGGCGCGCGTCGGCGAAGCGGCGGGGGAGCGCACGCAGCGCCTCGGCCGAATCGATCTCCGCGAGGGGCACGCCGTACTCGGCCACGGTGAAGCTGCACGGCGCCGCCATCCCCCGCTCGTCGACGAACAAAAAGTGCCGGCCGGGGCCGCACTCCGCCACCGGGATGCGCTCGCCGCGCGCGCTGGCCTGGATGCGGCGCAGGTATCCATCCCCACCCGCCAGGCGCACGCCGCGCCCCGCGAGCTCCGTGCGCAGCCGCGGGATCGCCGCGCCCAGCCACTCCGCCTGCTCCGGCAGCAGCCGGTTCGCGGCGAAGAACTCGGGGCGTTCGACACCGCCGAGCTGGTTGAAGGTGATCTCGTCGACCCCCCACGCCGCCAACTCGCCGCAGAGCGCCTCGAATCCCGCCAGGTTGCCGCGCATCAGCACCACGTTGGCGCGCAGCCGCGGCCCGCGTCCGCTCGCCCGCCGCTCTTCCAGCAGCGCCGCGACGCTCCGGCGCAGCCTCTCGTATCCGCCCGGCCACCCGCGCAGCCGCTCGTGCGCGGCGCCGATCGCGTCGACGCTCACCGTCAGCTCGTCGTAGCACTCCACCAGGTGGGCGCGGAGGGAGGCGGAGACGAGCGGCGTGCCGTTCGTCGTCGTGCTGATCCGCAGGCCCAGCGCGCGGAAGCGCTCCGTCAGCGCGCGCAGCGGCGGCCAGAGGAGCGGCTCGCCGCCCAGCCAGCTCACCAGCACCCCGTCGCCGGTCGCGCGCTGGTAGTCCGCCAGCACGGCGCCGAACGCCGCCACCGCCTGCGGGTCCGCGGACACGCGGGGGCGCGGCAGGCGGCGGTCGCAGGCGCAGAACGGGCAGGCCAGGTTGCACCGCTCCGTCACGCGCCACACCACGATCACGCCCGCCTCCCCGCGTCGGCCGCGCCGTAGTTGAGCCGGCTGAACCAGCGCGCGAACGCCACCAGCTCCTCCAGCGACGCCACCGGGTGCACCGCCCACCCCTGCTGGTCGCGCGCGCGGCGGATGGCTTCGTAGGCGCCCGGGTACTGCTCCCAGCCGACGGGAAGGTTCAGCACGAACGTCCCCCCGCCGCCGGCGCGCGCCAGCGACCGCGCCGCCACGCTCCACCCGCTCTCTCCCCGCTCGTCGGCGTCGAACAGCGTGGAGACGCCGTCGTCGGAGATCACCAGGATGTGCGCGGGGCGGGCGTCGGCCGGTCGGGCGTCGTAGGTGTCGCGCAGCACGTGGATGGGGAAGGCCGTGGCGCCGCCGAAGAACCCGGTGAGCACGCGCAGGATCTGGGCTTCGTCGCGCACGAAGCCGGGGGTGCGGGTGAACTGGCGCGCGCCGCTCCACAGGGTCGCCTGCACCCGCGCCCCCGCCCGGAGCGCCGAGAGGCAGAGGATGGCCCCTGCCAGCGCGGGGAACGAGGTGACCTGCTGCGGGTTGGGCATGGAGCCCGAGCTGTCCACGTACAGGTCCAGGTCCAGCGGCACCCGCGCCGGCTCGCGCGCCTCGGTGGTGCCCCAGACCCGCTGCACCGTGGTCATCCCCGGGATCACGTGCGGGCTCTGCAGCACCGACTCCAGCCAGTCGGCCGCGTCCAGCGGATCGCCCAGCTCCCACGGCTCCAGCCCCTCGGGAAGCGGGTCGCCGGTGGAGGGCGCCGGGCGGGCGGGGAAGGGGATCAGGTGCGGCAGCGCCCGCTCCCGGTAGTAGCGCACGGCCGCCTCGTGGTCGGTGATCTCCACCCCCGCCGCGCGCAGGATCTCGCCGTACTCGAAGGGCTCGCGCGTCTGCCCGCCGCCGGACGGGTTCCGCTGGACCGCGGCCGGCGGCGCGTCGTTCCGGGGCTTCGCCTCGTCCGGCAGGTCGGAGAGATCCGGGTCCAGCGCGGGGTGGATCGCCCCGGCGGCCTCGTCGGGGTCCACGTCCACCAGCCCGCCGGGACTCGACCCGGCCGCGGCGGCGCGCGTGTCCAGCAGCTTCTCGATGATGCGGGCGGACTTCTCGTCGTCCAGCAGGTGCGGGAGGAGGAGCGCGGCGAAGCGGCCCGAGCCGTCCAGCCAGTCGCGCGCGTAGCTGCGCACCAGCCGCGCGCCCAGCCAGGCGTCGCCCTCCGTGCGGTCGTCCGTCTTCCCCGCGCCGAGCGAGCCGCGCTCCAGGCTCCAGAGGAGCTCGTAGATGCGCATGTAGAGCGCCCACACCGCGCCGCCGCCGCCTTCGCCGGGCTTGCTGGCGGCGATCGCGCGGTAGACGCCGGCCATGCGCAGGCCGGCGCCGCGCTGCAGGCGGTCGTTGATCAGCAGGTCGGTGTAGAGGTTGGCCACCATCGGCGCGTGCTGCTCCTGCGTGGGGAGCGCCCGCCGCATCCGTGCGATCATGCGTGCGTGGTCGGTGAGCGTAGCCGGGGCCAGCACGTGGTGGCCGATCTCGTGGGCCAGCACCTCCACCGCGAACGCCTCCACCCCGCACTCGCGCACCTCGGGGAGGGAGACCACCACCGCCTGGTCCTGCAGCCGGATCATCGCGAAGCTGCCGGTGAGCCCCTCGCGCCTCGCCTCGCCGAACGACAGGCACAGGGTGGGCGGCCGCAACCGGGTGAAGCGGCTCCACGCCGCCAGCGCCTCGGGCCAGGCCGCTTCCCACCGCCGCTGGAGCGCTTCGACCGGGGGTGCGGCGCGGCTCGTCATCCGTCAGGCCAGCGCGAGCAGGACCACCGCGTGCGACAGCGGCGAGGTGAGCGCCAGCGTGGTGCCGTTCGCCGCCACCCCGGTGATCTCCCCCAGCTCCGGCAGGTCGAGGTGCGCGCCGTCCACCGACACCGTGGTCCCGCGCGCCGTCACGCCGGGGGGCACGGACGAGGGATGCGGACCTTTCGACTCCTCCGCCGTGGCGCGGTGGAAGGTGGCGCCGAACGCATCGGCCGTGAGCAGCCAGCAGTCGCCGCCGCTGCGTACCAGGAAGTGCTCGCCCGCGGCGACGGCCACCGGCGGCTGCGCGAAGAGCCCGCCGAAGCCGCGGAAGGCACCCGCCCGCGCCACCACGCGCAGTCCCGCGGCCGCCGGGGCGGACGGATCGAACCAGGGGTCCGCCGCGAGCCGCCGGCGGACCTCCGGCCACCCGCCACCTGGCGCGCGCACGGCGGCGAGGGCCAGCTCCGGGGGGAGCGCGTCTGCCGCGGCCAGGGCGCCGGCGCGGTAGTGCGCCATCCCCGCCCGCCACGCGGCCACCTGGCCCGCGGCGAGGAAGGCGTCGCCGTCCGCGCACCGGGGCGCCAGGGCCGCCATCGCCGTTACCCACTCCGCCGGCCGGGCGCCGGGGGTGGCGGCGAGCCGGTGCAGCGCGTTGCCGAGCGCGCCCAGCACCCGCTCCGGCGCGGCGGCAACCAGCGCGGCGGCGGCGGGGGCGACCTCCCTCCACCCCGCGTTCACCCACGGGTCGCGCGCGGCGGGGCCCGCCAGCCGCTGGCCCACCAGCTCCAGCCCCAGCTCGTACGCGGCGCGCGCCACCTCCGGCGCCCGCTCCGGCTGCACGCGCTCCACCGCGCGCACCAGCGGGTCCGCGGCCTCGCGCAGGAAGCGCGCGAAGGCCTCGCCGTCCAGGTCGGGGCGCTGGCGGCGCGCCTCGGCGAAGCGGGCGTTCAGCTCCGGCCGCGCGGCGCGGAGGAACGAGGCGAACGAGGGGGCGAGGGCGGCGTCCATGCGGCTACTGCGTCTTCAGCCAGCGCAGGTAGTTGGTGTAGCGCTGGTGCAGGTACTTCAGCACCAGCAGGTCGTCGTACAGGTGTCCGTACAGCTTGCGCCCCTTCGACCACTCCGTGACCAGCCGCTCGATGGCCACCAGCCGGGCGCGCGTCTGCGCCTCGGTCACGCCGCTCAGGCCGCGGCGGAACTCGGCGGCGAGCTGCGCCACGGGGTCGTCGCGGTCCAGGTTCAGCCGGTCGTAGTCGGCGCACGACAGGTCGAAGACGCAGCGCAGCCACCCCACCCGGTCGGTGCGGAACGACGCGTTCTCCTGCGCGGCGAAGAAGGGGGCGTCCAGGTCGGGGAGGAGCTTGTCGTGCAGCACGAAGGGGAGCACCTGGCGCACGTCCTCGAGCTCCACCACGCGGTTGCCGCGGAAGTACGCCAGCGCCTTGGCGTAGACGAAGAGCGTGGTGAGCACGCGCACCGAGAGCCCGTTGCGCGTCTGGCACCCCACGTCCTTCAGCCGGTCGCGGCCCGTCTCCAGCGCGGTGACCGCGTTCCAGTCGGCGCCGGAGAGGCGGGCGGTGTCCTTGGTCTTGTACTCCCACTGGTCGGCCGCCACCTCGCAGAACTCGAACTGGCTGGCGAAGAACTCCATCCGCCGCCCCACGTCCACGGGGACGGGGACGGCGCGGATCTCCTCCTGCAGCCGGTCCACCTCGGCCTCGGTGAACACGATCTGCCGCGGCACCAGCTCCTCGGGGCGCACGTCGGCCTCGATGCGGGCCAGCAGGTCCACCATGAAGCGCGGGTTGAACGCGAGCGCCTGCACGATCACGTCGATGCGGTCGCGCAGCGCCTCGATCACCGGGTAGGTGCCGCCGCCGGTCTCGTCGTTGGCGGTGAGGTACCACGCCGCCTCGGGGCATTCGTAGACGTGGTCGAGGATCTCGGCGTAGTTGTCGCCCATCACCGTGAGCAGGGCGCTCTGGGTGCGGGTGGGGATGCGGTTGTACTCGTCGATGACCTTCACCCGCATCCCCAGCCACTGCCGCCAGGCGATGCGGATGTCCTCCATGCGCTGCGCGCCCACCAGGTCGGCGGGGAGCGGGTTGCCCAGCAGGTCGGCCACGGTCATCTGCGGATGCCCGTGCAGCATGGCCCGGCGCACCTCGCGCACCGGGTAGCCGGCGAGGATCCCCATCAGCAGCGCGCTGGCCGTCTTCCCGCGCCCGGGGCCGCCCACGAACAGGCACTTGCGGCGCGTGGCGAAGGTGAGCAGCGGGAGGAGGACGAAGCTGGAGTAGCTCTGCGCCGACGGGAGGGTGAGGCGGCTCTTGCTGTCGCCCAGGGTGAACGACTGCGGCGGGCCGTCGTTGAACTCCACGTCGTAGTGGGGGGAGATGATGGCCGTGTTGACGATCCAGAAGTAGGCCTGGCGCAGCTTCTCGTCCAGCGCCGGCCCGGCTGCCGCGGCGCCGCCCGCCGGCGCGGCGAGCGGCCCGCGGTAGAGGTCCGCCACGTCGAACGTGCGCGGCGCCGCGGGCGCGTGCGGGTTGGTGGGCGACTGCGAAACCCGCTGCAGAGCGTCGAGCAAGCCCATGGAGAGCTCGGGAGACGGGGGGAGGGTGTGCCATGGATCCGGGGCGCCGGAGGACGGCACCTATCGGCCGATGATGATACGCCCTCGCCCGTCCCCGCGTCGAGAGAGCGGAGGAACAGAATGGTCGCGCCCAGAGGACCAGAGGGCCGGAGAACTACGCATCTGTCCTCTGGTCCTCTGGTCCTCTGGGTGAGATTTTCTTTCTGGTTTCCGAATGCACGACAGATCCTGCGAGTTCCTCTCACCGCCCGCTGCCATGGCCGCCGACTTCCTGCTCTACGGGTCCTACGGATACACGGGCCGGCTGATCGCGGAGCGGGCGCGAGAGCTGGGGCTCACGCCGCTGCTGGCCGGCCGCGACGCGCACGCGCTGGAGGCGCAGGCGGCTGAGCTGAGCGCTCCGCACCGCGTCTTCGCGCTCGGCGACGCGGCCGCGCTGGACGCCGCGCTGCGCGAGACGCGCGTGGTGCTGCACGCCGCCGGGCCCTTCGCGCACACGGCCCGGCCCATGATGGAGGCCTGCCTGCGCACCGGCGCGCACTACCTGGACATCACCGGCGAGATCGCCGTCTTCGAGCGGGCTGCGGCGCAGGACGCCGCCGCGCGCACGGCCGGGGTGATGCTGCTTCCCGGCGCCGGCTTCGACGTGGTGCCCTCCGACTGCCTGGCCGCGCACCTCGCCCGCCGCCTGCCCTCCGCCATCTCGCTCACCCTCGCCTTCCAGGCGATCGGCGGCGTCTCGCGCGGAACGCTGACCACCATGGCCGAGAACGCGGGGGAGGGCGGCGCGGTGCGGCGCGGCGGCCGCATCACCCGCGTGCCGGCGGCGTGGCGGTCGATGGAGGTGGACTTCGGCCGCGGTCCCGTCACCGTCACCACCATCCCCTGGGGTGACGTGTCGACGGCGTACCACAGCACCGGCATCCCCGACATCCAGGTGTACACCCGCGTGCCGCGCCGGCAGGTGCGGCTGATGCGCGCCACGCGGCGCCTGGGCTGGCTGCTGGGCTCCGCGCCCGTGCAGCGGATGATGAAGCGCGTCATCCGCAAAGGCCCGCCCGGCCCCACGCCGGAGCAGCGCGCGAAGGGCGCCAGCCTGCTCTGGGGGATGGTGGAGGATGCGCACGGCAACCGCGCGGTGAGCCGCCTGCGCACGCCCGAGGGCTACACCCTCACCGCCCGCACCTCCGTCGAAGCCGTCCGCCGCGTCTTGGCGGGCGAGGCTCCCCCCGGCTACCAGACCCCCTCCCGCGCCTACGGCCCCGACTGGATCCTGCAGTTCGACGGCGTCGAGCGCGAGGACCTCGAGTAGCGGGAGGGCGCCGGGCGGGTGGTCGCGGAACTGGACCCGTGGAGGTGGGACGGCTCGGTTGAGAAACCCCGTGCGCCGGGTTGGTTCTCGCGTTCCGGCCGGCAGCTCAGCCGGTAGAGCCGCGAATTTCTAATCCGCTCGCCGCAGGCTCGGAGTCCCACCCGGCCCATTGGCCCCAGACCGCATCGCGGACGTGTGCTGGCGCTTTTCTCGTCCTTTGTGACCCGGCAGGCCTCCCCATCGTCTGAGCCTGGAGACGACACCAGCGCAGTTCCCTCTGCACGCCGAATGACCCCCCTTCCTCCCGTTTGAGGTACTTTCATGCAGCCCCAACTCCACCTCCCCCTCGCGTCGGAGGCGCCGCCTCTTGCGTTCCATTCCCAACTCATCCGGCTGATGCAGGGCCGAGGCGGACGTGCGTCGGCCGGGCTCTGCGCGGCGGCGGCCCTGCTGCTCGCGCTCCCCTCCGCCAGCATCTCGCAGGGCCGCGGGTGCCGCGCGATGGCGTCGGTGCCGGCGTCGGTACGGTCCGCGCTCGAGGCGCACCGCGAGCGCGACCGCTCGGCACACCGGTTCACGCGTCCCTTCGCCTGCGAGGCGGACTTCGGCCCGCCGCGGGTGCGCTTCACCTCCGAACTTGGCCGCGTCACCATCCCCACGGTCACGGTGCGGTTCACCGCCGAGGACGAAGATGGGCTGGACCCCACCGCCTCGCTGACGCTCGACGCCGCCGAGGTCCCCGTGTCGCTCCAGGCGGTGGGGGGCACCCGGAGCACATTCGCCGCGACGGTGCGCCTCACCCCCGACCGGCCGCACTTGCTGGTGGCGTCGGTGTGGGACGCGGCCGGCAACCGCACGGAACGCCGCGCGCTGCTGAGCTACGACGCCTCCGGCCGCATGCCGCTGGTGCGCGCGGGCTCCTTCGGCTCCGAGCCGCTCAACAGCAGCTCGGGCGCGGCCCCGGCGACCGAGGCGTACGCCGGCTCGGCCTCAGCTCCGGCGCCCGACCTGCTGCCCAACGCCGGCACCGCCGTGGAGCGCAGCCTCTGCCTCACCATCTCGGTGGGCGCGGGTGCCGCGTCGGAGTGCGGCGACCTGCGCCTGGTGCACCCGCTGCCCGGGATGAAGACCTACAACCAGCAGCGCGCGCCGGTCCTGCTCTACAACAGCCAGCATGCCCATCCGCACCCGCTGGTGACCGCGCAGGTCACCGTGCCCGCGGGCTCCGGCACGCCGGCTTAGGTGACCGCGACGCTGATGGTGGGCGGCGTGCAGCGGCAGACGCGGAGCTGGGCGGGGAGCCAGTTCCCCGCGGGTGTCGAGCAGCAGGTGGTGATGGACTTCGACGGTCTCGAGTTCCTGACGGGGGTGTACGGGTACGTGCTGGAGGTGACGAGCTGGTACGGCGGCGTCCCCTACCCGTCGCAGGTGCAGGGCGAGATCGCGGTGGTGAACCGCAGCAACAGCACCTTCGGCGCGGGCTGGTGGCTGGCCGGCTGGGAGCGGCTGTACATCCTCGACAACTACACCCGCCTGCTCCGGGTGGGTGGCGACGGCAGCACGCGCGTGTACACCATCGCGGGGAGCTGGGGCACCTGGACGGCACCCGCCCTGGACCGGCCCGATACCATCACCTACAGTCAGACCGCCGAGTACACGGGCTACACGCGCAAGCTTGCGGGCGGCGCGAAGGTGCTGTACAACGGCGCCGGCGGGCACGAGCACACGGTCGACCGCCTGGGGCGCCGCACCACCTTCATGAACGACGGGAACACGCTCGCGCTGAACGTGCTGATGGTGCCTGCGCCCACGCGGAGCTGGACCTACGACTACGCATACGTCTTCAGCTACGGCGGTGCCGGCGGGCGGCTCTCGGCCATCACCCAGCATGCCGGGAGCATCACCCGGACGGTGCAGGTGGCCTGCTGCACCGCGGTAGGCCAGCTCACCGCGATCACCGACCCCGACGCGCAGACGACGTACCTGGGCACGTACGCCAACGGCGGCCCCACCCGGCTGATCACCGAGGTGCAGCGTCCTGGGGTCACAACCGTCCTCGTGACCTACGACGCGGGCCAGAAGCTGCGCGAGATGCGTCGGCCGATGCAGGGCACCGCACCGGACATCGTGACGACCCTGGTGCCGCAGGAGACGCGCGGGATGGGCGGTCCGCCGCTGCCCATGGACAGCGTGTACACGCGCCTGGACGGCCCCCGCACCGACGTGGTAGACGTGACCCGGTTCTGGGTGGACCGCTGGGGCCGCCCGTGGAAGACGCAGGACGCGCTCGGACACGTGGCCCTGGCCTGGCGGGCGGATGCGCGGTTCCCCGCGCTGGTGACCCAGACGCAGGCGCCGAACGGCCTGGTGAGCCGAGCCTGGTACAACGCGCGGGGAAACGTGGACTCCACGCGGGTCGAGAACCCGCTCGGCGACGGCCGCAACGCGACATCTCGTTATGAATATGGCGAAGCCGCCTGGCCGGACTTCGCCACGCGGATCACCCTCCCGCAGGGCGAGGTCACGCAGATCGGGTACGATGCAACCACGGGCCTGCGGCTCTGGCAGCAGCCGGGGACCGACGCCACGCGGCGCGTCAACTTCGCCTATCGGCCGTTGACCGACCCGGTCGTGCCGAACATGCCCGCATCCACCACGCACCCGGCGGGGGCGGGGCAGTCGGGGCCGACGGTGGAAACCTACGAATACGACGGGCTCGGGAACCTGAACGCCGTCCAGTCTCCGCTGGGGATCCGCGGCGAGAGCTACGCCGACGCGCTGGGGCGCGACACGGTGCAGAGACAGCAGATCACCGCCACCACCTGGGAGGTGATACGGCACCTGTACGACGCGGTGGACCAGGACACGCTCACCGAGACGATCGGGCCGGCCATGAACGGGCAGCCGGAGCAGCACCTGGTGGTGCGAACGCGGCGGAACGCGGCGGGGGACGTTCTCTCCGTTCGCCGCGAGTCGCTCCCCGATCCGGCTCACCTGGACAGCGTGGTCACCCGCTTCGCGTACGACGCGGCCGGGCGCATGGTGCGCGAGACGGCTCCGGACGGGCAGCCCGACACCACGGTATACGACCCGGCCGGCAACCCGACCTGGAGCCGTACCCGGCGAGGCGACACGATCCGCACGCGCTACGACGCGCTGAACCGCCCGCTGGTGAGCTACCACTCGGCCGCGCTCTACGCGGCGGAGCGCCGCGGGATCCCCTCCACCACGAGCTTCGGGCGCGTCTGGTGCCCGGATTCCACCACGGGGTACAGCATCTACCACCCCTATCCCCAGTACCAGAACGAACCGAACTGCGGCTACCGCGTGCCGGCCGACAGCGCGGTGTTCGAGTACGACGCGATGGGCAACCTTCTGCGCGGCGACAACGCCGACGCGCTGGTGCGGCGCAGCTACCTGCCGAACGGGCTGCTGGAGCGAGAGACGCTCAAGGTCCAGACGGCGGCGCGCAACGACACCACGGCGCACGTCTACGCGCTCGTCTACGGCTACGATCTGGACGGACGCCGCACCACGCTCACGCACCCGGCGGCGCTCGCGCCCGCGGGCGGGGCGCCCACGCGCTACGCCTACCACTCCGTCACGGGCGCGCTGGAGACCGTCACGGATCCGCTCGGGAACGTGTTCCGATACGGCTACGACAACGGCGGGCAGATCGCCTCGCTGCAGCGCGGGCAGTACGTGCTCGATGGGTACCTGTACGATGACGACGGGCGGGTCCGGCAGTACAACCTCGACGTGCCGCCCGCGCTGGGCGGGCGCATGAGTCAGACGACCATCACCTACGACCGCCGCGGCAAGCGACTCCTCAGCCACAACGCCGTAGGATGCAGGACGAGCTGGAAGCCGCCTACTCGGGGCTCGGGCACCTGGTGAGCAGCGCCCAGCGAGCGACGGGCGTGAACACGGGCGGGTACCCCCAGGTGGAGACGTCGAGCTCGACCTATGCGTACGACGCGCTGGGGAACAGCTACCAGACCACCAGCGGCTCGAGCTCGTCAACGCCCCACGACAGCTTCTGGGATGCAGACGCGTCCACATCGGGCTCCAAGGATGGCACCTCGACCTACGCGGCGCTCACCGGACGGCTGCTCACCTCGTCGCAGGGCAACTACATCGACCACTTCTTCTACGACGCCGCGGGGAGCACCACGTTCCAGTGGGGCACGGACCCGTTCCTGGCCTCGCGTTCCGACCTGGCGTCCTTCTACGGCGCGGACGGAAAGCTGCGCACCGTGGACCGCCGCAACCTTTCGGGGGGCACGAACCCCAGGGGCGTGTGGGAGGAGTACCGTTACGACGCGCTGGGCCGCAGGGTCTGGGTGCGCACGCTCAACTGGTGTCAGGATTCGCTGGGACGGTGCGAGCTCAAGACGGTGCGGCGGACGGTGTGGGACGGCGACCAGGCGCTGTACGAGATCCAGATGCAGGAGGCGGAGCAGGAAAACGACGGCGTTCCGGCGCAGACCGCTCCGCTCGGCAACGACCAGGTTGATCCGGACCTGATCACCGGCCGCGTGCTGCACACCTACGGTCCGGGAATCGACCAGCCGCTGAGCACGATCCGGCTGGCGTTCGTCGGCTGGCAGCAGTTTGCGGTGATCCCGGTGTGGGACACGCAGGGCCGGGCGCCGTACATCTTGTTTGCCGACGGCACCCGGCAGCGCTGCCTGAGCAGCAGCAACTGCCTGAACACGCACTGGCTGTTGGGCTTCCGCGCCTACGGCTCGCGCACCAGCGGCCAAGTGCTAGGCTACGGAGACAAGCCCCTGTGGCTCGGCAACGTGCTGGAGGACCAGCACGACGCCAGCGGCCTCCTCTACCGGCGCAACCGCTACTATAACCCCCAGAGTGGCCGGTTCACCCAGGAGGACCCAATCGGGCTCGCGGGCGGGGTGAACGTGTACGGCTTTGCGGAAGGAGACCCTATCTCGTTTTCAGATCCCTACGGGTTGAGCGCGTGTTGTCCGGACAATCCGAGCCAGCGCCAGCTTGACCTTGAGGTGGAGGCGATGGAGTATAATGGAACTCATCCGAAGCAGACGGCTGTTCTGGCTGGCTTGGGTGTTCTTACCGTAGTAGCCGGGTTCGGGATCCTGGAACTCGGAGCTGCCGCGGCTGCTGCTGCGCCCGAAGCATCAGAGGCGACCACCATCGTCGGAAGGGGGGCGGCACAGGGTGCGCGTGCAGTTCGAGGAGAAACGAGTGCGACTCGTGCTGGACGTGCTGCACATGTTCAGTTCTCGGAGGAGATGGAGGCTCAAGGATACCAAGCTAATCGCCAGATTCCGGGTACCCGTCTGCGGCCAGACGCTATCCACGTCGAGCGAGGTATTATCCGCGAACTAAAGCCGAACAACCCTCGTGCGATCGCCCGCGGATTGGTACAAGTTCGGCGCTACGCTGAGGCAGCGGAAAGGGCGTTTGGAAAAGCATTCCAGACGTTCATCGACACCTACTAGGAGCATGGCGTCATGACGACTCATTTCGGAGCTAGTTTCTTCTATCGACCCCGACCCTCCGATCTTCCGGGGCAAGTCACGGCCCTGTTAGCCGGTTTTGGCGATACCTTCTTGGGTGAAGAAATACGATTCCAGGGGATGCTTTCCGGTACAGACAAGTTCAGTCGTCTTCGGCAACTGAGTAACAAGGCGCTCGAGCAACTTGGGCGCGACATGAAACAGGGCGTTTTCTCTTCATTGCTGGTTTTTGCCGGACCAGCTACCACCACGCAGGGAGCGCTGTCGGTTGAACTCGTGCCCGCAAATAGCGGCTCCGGATTTGGGTGCATCGACTTCGTCACGACGTGCGACCCTATGGACCGCGAGCGCTCCACGAAATACTCGAGAACCATTTGGGAGATCTGTTCTTCCTCTTACGGTTTCGAAATATGGGGAGAGTCGGACTCCGAAGTTCGGTCCGAACTGACGGGCGTTCCGATTCGGGCTTGGAATGATCCCCTCCCCCTGGATGAGGAGGAGCGGCTGCTGCGTCTCCAAAGGATCCGTCGAAATCTCGGCTCTTTCTCACGCGGGGCGGCTTGGGGTTCGTATCTGGGAGAGGATCTCGAAATGCGCCTACACTTGAGTGGACGGGATCTATCCGAGGCCCCCGTTGAGCGGGTCGAGCGACTTGCCCGAGGAATATACCTTCGCCTGCGTGAGCAACCGCTGCCCGTGAGTAGCGTCGAATACAGGCAGGCTGCAGCGGAACTCGAATCCTTCCTTCAGCCGATCTTGGAGAATCTGTCCACTCCTTGAGGCATTACCACACGAGTGCCCCAGGGAGCGCGCGGAGTCGCGTGGGTATCTGGATCGTCGAGAGAGGTGGAATGCAGTTCGTCGAAACGCTTCGAATCATCGAGGTGCAGTAAATGGAGCGCTACCGTGGCGGACCGCGGCGGCGCAGACGGGTGTCGTGGCCGTTGCTACTGCCAACGGACGAAGCGTAGGCGCCCCGAGGACCGGAGGGGCGTCCATGCTCTTTCCGGGCCCGTATCCCACCCGTGCGCTGGAGGATCTTACTCCGGATGTGCTTGATGTGCGCCGACAACTGCAGCAACGATCGACGTGAACGTTCCAAACGTGAGTCGCGTCTAAGAAGTCCGGTGGCGAAGCATCCGCGTCGTCATGCGAAAGCGGCGGAAGGGATGATCCGATGGCCGCCGCACATCCCCAGCACTCGGAGCAGGGGCCGGAGAGACGCGGGCAGGGCGAATCGGACGC
>DASYJZ010000814.1:0-4550 GCA_035995965.1 Longimicrobium sp.
TGACGAACCCCGCGACGCCGGCCAGCAGCAGCGTCTGGAGCGGCTTCTCGCGCACGCGGCCCTCGAACGTGTCCGCGGCGCCGGTGGCGGCGCTGCGCACGCCCCCCGCCGCGTTCTGCACCCGCCCGCCGACGCTCTCCAGCGAGTCCTCGGCGGTGTCCACCAGCCCGGCGATGCGGTTGCGGACCGCCCCCACCCCGCCGGTCACCCCCTCGCGCACCGAGCCGGCGAGCCCGCTCACGCGCTCGCCCACCGCCCCGGCCGCGCCGCTCACGGCACCCGTCACGCTCTCCGCCACCCCGCTCACCGTGTCGCCCACCTTGTCGGCGACGCCGCCCACCGCGCTCTTCACGCTGCCGGCTGCCCCGCTCACCGCGCCGGTCACGGCGTCCGCCGCCTCGGCCACGGCCTCCTTCGCGTGGCTCACCACGCCCGCGCCCACGTTGGCCTGCTCCCGCGCCAGGTCGGCCGCGCGGGTGGCGCCGTCGGGCTCGCCGGAGCCGACGCCCATGCGCTGCAGCACGTCGGCCACCCAGGCGTAGTGCCGCTCCTCGTCGAGCGCGGCGCCGTCGATGGTGCGCTTCACGTCGTGGGGCCAGAGCATGGCGCGGCTGGCATAGGCGTCGTACCGGGTGCGCACGGCCAGCTCGTTGGTGCGGAAGGCCATCAGCAGCCCCCGGTCGCCCGCCAGCGCGCCCAGGCTCTGCAGCGCGGTCTTGAAGGGCCCGGTGACGTGCGGGTGGTTGGCCGGGGTGCCGCCCAGGCGCGCCACCAGCTCGTTCAACTCGCGCACGTGCCGCTCGTGGTCGCGCCGGTAGCCGGCGATCTGGTCGGCGTGGTCGCGGTCCTCCAGCTTGGCGATGGCCACGTCGTACGCCGCGATCGCGTCGTGGTCGAGCTGAAGCAGGTCGTTCAATCCGTCCAGCACCTCCTGCAGCGCCGGCGCGTGCGTCCCTCCGACCCCGGTCAGTTGCGTGTCCACGGGTGTCCTCCTTGTGCAGCAGCGGGTTGCGGGTGCTTCCTCGTGCCTGGCTCCGGTGCCGTCCTCCACCCGGGCGCGCGGCTGTCGCCGGGCGGGGACGGGAGGAGACCCCGGCATGCACCAATCATTCCACCGGCAGGCCCTGTGTTTCCGGGCGATCCGGCCCGCGGTGCGTGGGATGGCACGGACGTGGCAGGGAGGATGGCTCACGCGTATCGTTTTGCGGCGATGGAACTTGCGCGGCGCGGCCGCGGCCGGCCGCGACACGGGCACTGACGAGAGAGGCAAGACGATGGGGATGAAGACGCTCCGGCGGGCGGCGGTGCTGGCGGTGGGGCTCCCGGCGCTTTCGGGATGCGCCACGCTGGCGCAGCTCGGGCTCCAGCCGCCGCAGTTCAGCGTGGACAACGCGCAGCAGGCGCAGCTCCGGCTGGTGGGCCCCAGCTTCGGGCATCCGCAGGGCGGCGCGGCGATCCGGCTGTTCGCGCGGGTGCGCAACCCGAACCCGGTGGGGTTCACGCTGGCGCGGCTCGCCGGCGGGCTGCGGCTGGAGGGGCAGAGCGCGGCGCAGGTGGACTTCCCGCTGGGCGTGCCGCTGCAGGGGAACAGCGAGACCGTGGTGCCGCTGGACATCACCGTCAACTTCAACGACATCCCCGGCCTGGCGAACGTGCTGCTGCGCGCCGCGACGGGGCAGTCGGTGCGCTACGACCTGCAGGGCACCGTCGGCGTGGACGCGGGCGTGCTGGGCCAGCCGACGTTCGGGCCGATGAGCCTGCTGAACGGGAGCATGCGGGTGGTGCGGTAACCGCGCGGACCCGCGGCCGCGGCGCCCTCTCCCTAGCGCCTTGGAGCGCAAGCCCTCTCCCGTACCGGGCCCGTACCGGGAGAGGGTGGGTAGGCCACCCTCATCCTCCCTGCGGTCTCAGTCGCGACGGCAGAAGTGGCGCTGCCGGTTCGGTTTGGCTGCCGTAGTCGGCGAGGGCGCTGAGCCGCGGGCCTGGCTGGGCTCCGTCGAGCGGGCCCGAGCCGGCGCATTGCTTTGCCCGCCGGTCGCTGCATCGTTATGCTGTAACGCCTTCTCCGATCCACATCTCCCGGCATCTCCCTCGCCTCCTGCCCACAGTCGATGCTGAACCGCGCAGCCGCCCTGCTGGAGAAGCTCGACGACGTGGACGTGGACTGGATCTTCTCCGCCTCGCTGGAAAACCTGGTGCCGGCCGGGGCAACGCTGATCGCCGCCGGGGAGCCCGTCAGCGCCGTGCACATCGTGCAGAAGGGGCTGCTCGGCGTCTTCGCGCCCGGCGGCAGCGACCGGCTGGGGGTCGTCGGCCCCGGCGGCATCGTGGGCGAGATGTCGCTGCTCGAGGAGCGGCCGCCCACCGAGACGGTGACGGCGCTGGAGCCCACCGCCGTGCTCTCCATCTCCCACGCGGCGCTGGAGGAGCGGTTCCACAAGGACCCCACCTTCGGCGCGCGCTTCTTCCGCGGGATGGCGAAGGCGCTCTCGCAGCGGCTGCGGCGCACCAACAGCCAGCTCTCCGCCCAGCAGCGGAGCGCCCCCGCCGGCGGCGAGACCGGGTTGCGCGTGGTGTCGGCCGTCGACGAGCTGGAGACGGCGGTCGCGCGCGCCGAAGAGGCCGCCCGCGCTGCAGGCGACGCCGTGCCCGACGACGCGCTGCGCGCCCTGCGCGAGGCCTTCGCGCGCATCTACCACGTGCTGGAGGAGTCGATCGGAGAGGGTGCGACGCTGCCCGACGAGGTGCGCGACGAGCTGGGGATGCGGGCGCAGAAGGAGTTCCTGCCGTACCTGCTGCTCACCCGCAACGCCGAGCGGGCGTACAGCCGGCCGCGCGGCTACCCGGGCGACTTCATGACGGTGGAGATGATCTACCAGGACGTGCCGCGCGGATCCAGCCGCGTCGGCCCGGCGCTGGACCGCTGCTGGCTCGACTCGCCGCTCTGCGCCGGCATCCGCGCCCGCCGCGCGATGCTGGCCGCCGAGATCGCGCGCACGCTCGCGTCCGCGGACGCTGGCGCGGCGGTGCTCGCCATCGCCTGCGGGTCGGCGGGCGAGCTGTTCGACGCACTGGAGGGCCGCGCGGGTGGCGCGCGGGCGACGCTGGTGGACTTCGACCCGCAGGCGCTGGCGTTCGTCGCCGACCGCCGCGACCGCGCGGGGCTGAAGGACGCCGTCACGCTCGCCGAGCAGGACATGGCGCACCTGGCCGCCGGCCGCCTCGCCGTCGACGTCCCTGCGCAGGCCCTGGTCTACAGCGCCGGCCTGCTCGACCTGGTCGGCGACGCGGCCGCGGTGAAGCTGCTGGACCACATCCACGCGCTGCTGAAGCCCGGCGGCCGCGTGGCGCTGGCGGGGATGAATCCGGACAACCCCTGCCGCGCCTTCATGGACCACGTGCTGGAATGGCGCGTCCCCCACCGCGGCGCGGATGAGCTCCGCGCCCTCTTCGCCGCCTCCGCCTTCGCTGACGCCCCCGTCGAGACGCACGCGGACCGTCAGGGCGTCATCCTCCTCGCGACGGCGGCCAGGACGTAGCCGGCGATCAGCGCGAAGGCCGAGGCGCAGTCCGCGGAGGCGGACTTCGTGCTGTTCCAGCGGCGGGTTTCCAACCCGTCGTGGTTTCCAACCCGTCGTGATTTCCGTCGACATCCTCAACCCGCGCCCAAACCCGCATGAGCGCCCCCGTCACCCTCCCGCTCTGGCTCTTCGTCGTGATCGCGCTGTTCGCGGCGTGGGCGGCGATGGAGCGGCTGATGGTGCCCAGCGTGCGCTGGTTCCTGCGCCAGCGCACCAACCGCGTGATCGAGGAGCTCAACACCCGCCTGCCCATCGAGATCCCGCAGTTCAACCTCACCCGCCGGCAGGTGCTGATCGACCGGCTGATGTACGACCCGCGCGTGCAGGAGGCCGCCGAGGCCTTCGCCCGCGAGCAGCAGATGCCGCGCGAGGTGGTGATGGAGCGCGTGGGCCGCTACGCCCGCGAGATCGTCCCCGCCTTCAACGCCTACCTCTACTTCCGCATCGGTTACTGGGCGGCCCGGCGGATGGCGCGGCTGCTCTACCGCGTGCGGCTCGGCTGGAGCGACGAGGCGGGGCTGGCGGGGATCGCCAAGGGGTCCACGGTGGTGTTCGTGATGAACCACCGCAGCAACATGGACTACGTCCTGGTGGGCTACCTGGCCTCGAAACGGGCCGCCCTCAGCTACGCGGTGGGCGAGTGGGCGCGGGTGTGGCCGCTGCAGGCACTCATCCGCTCGATGGGCGCCTACTTCGTGCGCCGCGACTCGGGCGACGAGCTGTACCGCCGCGTGCTGGAGCGCTACGTGTGGATGGCGACCAGCTCCGGCGTGACCCAGGCCGTGTACCCCGAGGGCGGCCTCACCCGCGACGGCCGCCTGCGCCGCCCCAGGCTGGGGCTGCTCGACTACATCCTGCGCGCCTTCGACCCGCGGGGCGAGCGCGACCTGGTGTTCATCCCCGTCGGCATCAACTACGACCGGACGCTGGAAGACCGCACCCTGCTGCTGGACCTGGAGCCGAACCGGA
>DASYJZ010000815.1:0-4940 GCA_035995965.1 Longimicrobium sp.
CGCGCGGCGGACCTGATCATCGATCCCAGAGGACGTCCCGGCCATGTAGAGAACGCGAGGGTCGGCTCCGACTCCTGTATGCAAGCGGCCCGAAACGGAGCCGGTCACCCACGTCTACAGGAGAAGGAACCATGGCGACGACCCAGCGCATCAGCCCCTGCCTCTGGTTCGCGGACCAGGCCGACGAAGCCGCCCGCTTCTACACGGGCATCTTCCCCAACTCCCGGATCACGGCCACCACGCGGTATGGCGAGGCGGGCCAGGAGTTCCATGGCCGGGCGCCGGGCTCGGTGATGACGGTCGCGTTCGAGCTCGACGGGCACGCGTTCACCGCGCTGAACGGCGGGCCGGCGTTCACCTTCAACGAGGCCATCTCGCTGCAGGTGAACTGCGCGACCCAGGAGGAGATCGACCACTACTGGGAGAAGCTGTCCGACGGCGGCGATCCCAAGGCGCAGCAGTGCGGGTGGCTGAAGGACCGGTACGGGGTGTCGTGGCAGGTCGTCCCCAACTTCCTGGACGAGATCTTCGCGGACGAGTCGGCGGGAGCGCAGCGGGCGATGGAGGCGATGCTGCGGATGAAGAAGTTCGACCTCGCCGAGCTCCGCCGCGCCGCCGGGGAGGCGGACAACCGCTAACCGCGGGAACGGCGGACGGGCGGTGCCCGGGGCTCGCCCGGGCCGTGGTCGGATGCGGCCGCGGACGGCCCCGGCCTTGCGGCTTCGCGGCTGAACCCTGGAGTCAGGCGGCCGGACCGACGAGAGAGGCCCTCATGATCCGGAAGTTGAAGTCCGGCGAATACCGGCTCTACTCGAAGAAGAAGGACCCGGAGACCGGCAAGCGCCGCAACCTCGGCACCTTCAAGACCCGGGAGGCGGCCAAGGAGCACGAGCGCGCGGTTCAGTTCTTCAAGCGCAAAGGCTAGGCTCTCCAGCCGCCGATGGCGTGCATCGGCCGGCGGCACGAGAGTCGCGAGAGACGCGGCCGTCGCTCGTCCTGAGCGAGGGCCGCTCGCGTTCGCCGCGGGCGACGTCCGCCATCACCACATCCTGGAAGAGACGCGATGAAGATCGTGCTGTTCGGCGCGACCGGGAACGTGGGCCGGCGCGTGACCGCGGAAGCGCTCCGCCGGGGCCACGAAGTCACCGGGGTGGTCCGCGACCCGTCTGCCGTGGAGTCGCCCGACCCGCGGGTCGCGCTCGTGCGCGGTGACGCGACCGACGCGCAGAGCGTCGCGAGCGTGGTGCGCGGGGCCGACGCGGTGGTCAGCGCCATCTCGCCGCGGCCGAACGCGCGCGGGCTCGCGGCGCCCGCGCTCGCCGCGAACGCGCGGGCGCTGATCGCGGGCCTGGGGCGTGCAGGCGTGCCGCGCGTGCTGTTCGTGGGCGGCGCCGGGAGCCTGGAGGTCGCCCCCGGGCAGCAGCTCCTCGACCAGCCGGGGTTCCCGGACGCGTACCGGGCCGAGGCGCTGGAAGGACGCGAAGCACTGGACGTCTGGCGCGGCGAGGCAGAGGGGTTGGACTGGACCTACCTGAGCCCGGCGGCGGAGATCGGGCCGGGCGAGCGGACCGGAAGCTATCGCACCACCGGCGACGCGCTCCTGGCCGACGCCGAGGGGAGGAGCTTCATCAGCTACGAGGACTACGCCGTCGCCGTCCTCGACGAGTTGGAAACCCCGCGGCACGTCGGCCGGCGGTTCGGCGTGGCGTACTGAGCCCGAACCGCGGCGCACGAGCTTGCGACACTGGCCGTCAGCGTATTCTCCGATCCTCCGATCCTCTTGAGTGCGTAAAGGGAAACTGCTTGGTCTCACACGGGGTCAACGGAGTCAACGGGGTTGATGTTCACCGTTAACCCCGTTGACCCCGTGTGAGACCCGTTCTTTTGAAACGATTCGGAATTACAGATCCAGCACGGTATCCAGGCCACGATGAGCTAGATGCACGATTGATCGGGGTGATCGGTGTCAGTGCGTGATGTGCCGCTCGAACCAGTCGATGATGCGGAGCATGTGGTCGATGCGGTGCTCGGGCTCGCCGCTGCGGGTGACCTCGTGGCCCTCGCGCGGGTACAGCACCAGCTCCACCTCGCGGTTCTCCTCCTTCAAGCCACGGTAGAAGGCCTGCGCGCTGGCCACGCCCACGCGGTTGTCCTGCGCGCCGTGCAGCATCAGCAGCGGCGTGCGCACGTTGGCCACGTACGTCAGCGGGCTCTGCGCGCGTGCCAGCTCCGGCTGCTCCCACGGGCGCCCGCCGAACTCGCCCTCGAAGAGCTGCCAGGTGTTGGCCGATCCCCACCAGATGGTCAGGTCGTACACGCCGCGCTGCGCCACCGCGGCGCGGAACCGCTCCGGCGCCTCCTTCGCCACCATCCACGCCGTCATGTACCCGGCGTAGCTGCCGCCGGTGACGGCCTGCTTCGCCGGGTCCGCCAAGCCGCGGGCGAGCACGCTGTCGGCGCCGGTGAGGATGTCGCGCGCGGGCGGCGACCCCCAGCTCTGGTGGATCGCCTGCAGCCACGCCTGCCCGTAGCCCTCCGAGCCGCGCGGGTTGGCGAAGAACGCGGTGTATCCCGCGCCCGCCAGCGACTGGAGCTCCAGCCACATCGACGCCTCGCCCGGACCCCACATCACGTGCGGCCCGCCGTGCATCTCCACCGCCAGCGGCGGGCGCTGCCCCGCGCGCCAGCCGATCGGCCGCAGGAACCACCCCTGAACCGGCCTGCCGTCGAACGAGGGGTAGCGGATCTCCTCGTAGTCGGCCACGTAGACGCGGGACAGGAGCGAGTCGTTCAGCGCGGTCAGCCGGCGCTCGCCCCCGCCGTCCAGCGCGGCGGCGTAGACGTCGCTCGGCTGCCGCGGGCTCATCTGCGCCCAGGCGACGGTGCTCCCCGCCACGTCGAACCCCAGCACGCCGCGCGGGCCGGCCACGATGCGCCGGGGCTCGCCCTCGCCCGGCCGCACGCGGTAGAGCGGGACGGCACCGTCGGCTTGCACCGTGAAGTAGAGCCAGCCGGCCGCCCCCCAGCGCGGGGCCCCCGCGGAGCGGTCCATCGCGCCGGTGATGGAGGCGCGGCCGGAGCCGTCGGGGCGCATCACCATGAGCTCGGTGTTCATGGCGCTGCGGAAGGGCGCGGCGACGGAGCGGCGCGTGTAGGCGATCCATCGCCCGTCCGGCGAGAAGCGCGGCGCGCCCTCGGTGTAGCCGGCCTCGTGCACCACGGTCGGCGCCCCTCCGTCCGCGGGGACGAGGACGACCTGGTCTTCCAGCTCGTAGTCGGGGTGATACCCGGCGCGCGGCTGGCCGGAGACGGCGACCAGGGTGCGCCCGTCCGGCGACCACTGCGGCGCGCCGGTGTCCCAGAGGTTCGACGTGAGCCGCCGCGGGGTGGCGCCCTGCCGCGCGTCGACCACGTAGAGCTGCGTCCACTCGTCACCGCTGCGGATGTCGGTCTCGCCCAGGTAGCCCAGGCGGCCGACCACCTGCGGGTCGTCGTCCTTCGCGTCGGCGCGCAGGCGCGCGCGGATGGCGCGGAGCGCGGCGGCGCGGTCGCGGTCGATGCGCTGGATCGCGGCCGCGTCGGCCTTCGCGGTGTCGCGCTTTGCGGCGGCGGAGTCGAGGTCGGCGGGCTTCAGCGCGACGGTGAAGGCGATGCGGTCGCCGCTCGGGCTCCACGCGGGGTTGCCGGCCGCGTGCTCCAGCGAGGTGAGCGGCCACGCCTCGCCGCCGTCGGCGAGCGGGAGGACCCAGATCTGCGCCGGCTTCCCTTCGCGCGCGCTGACGAACGCGAGCTGCCGCCCGTCCGGCGAGAACGCGGGCGCGGAGGCGGAGAGGTTCAGCCAGGTGAGCCGGTGCGCGCCACTCCCGTCCGTCCGCGCGATCCACAGCTCGCGGCGGTACTTCTTCGTGGCCGAGTCCGCCTGCAGGACCACGTAGGCCACGCTACGCCCGTCCGGCGAGAGCGCGGCCTGCGAGGCGGTGCGCAGGTGGTACAGGTCCAGCGGCGTGACCGGCCGCCGCTCCTGCGACCGCGCGGTGCCGGCCACGGCTGCGGCGAGGACGAGCGCGGCGGCGGCCGCGCGCACGATTCGGGTTCGGTGCATCGGGATCATCACGACTGGGAGGATGCGGTTGCCGGGGTGGTGGACGTGCTGAGGATGGGACGAGAGGGTGCGCGGCGTCAAATCGGAGGGGATGAACCGCATCCGGCGTGGACGAAGCGGCGGTGGAGGACGTGCGGCGAGCGAGCTCTGCTCCTCGATTGGCGCATCGGCGGCGTCTGCCCGCTGCGGTGCGGCCGCCAACCCTCGCTCCCGGGACCGTGCTCGTGCGCGGGTGGTTGACACGGTAGCTTGACGAGAACCACAAGTGCTGAGTGCGCCCTGCCTGTGCCACCCAATCTCATCCAACGGAAGGAGCCGGGCCCATGCTCGACCACGTCAGCCTGCGCGTCGCGAACTACGACGTCAGCAAGAGATTCTACGAAGCGGCGCTGGCGCCCCTGGGCTACACGCTCGCCATGGAATCCAGCTCCGGCGCGGGGTTCCGCCGGGAGTCCATCCCCGAGTTCTGGGTGAAGCACGGCGAGCCCGGCCGCGTCCAGGCAGGGGCGGACCCCGCGGAGCCGGGGAGTTGCGGAGGCCCCGCCGTCCACGTGGCGTTCGCCAGCGACGACCGCGCGGGGGTGGATGCCTTCCATCGCGCGGCCCTGGCGGCCGGCGGGCGCGACAACGGCGCGCCAGGGCTGCACACCGAGTATCATCCGAACTACTACGGCGCCTTCGTGCTCGACCCCGACGGCTACAACATCGAAGCGGTCTGCCACAAGACGGAGGGTTGAACCAGCTCATCCTCGCACGGGTCGACGCGCGCATTGCATCGCCCGGATGGGAGTCGCTGCCTCACCGTTGAACCAACGCTGAATGGCCGCCGCCAATCCCG
>DASYJZ010000816.1:0-2671 GCA_035995965.1 Longimicrobium sp.
CGCTCGCCGTCCACCCAGCGCTCGAACTCGGGCGCGTCGGCCACGTAGAATCCATCCAGGAACGGCCCGCCGTACGCCCGCACCGCCTCTTCCGCGTCCCCCGCCTCCAGCGCCGCCTCGAAGCGCGCCACGTCGCTCCCCACCACCTCGCCGTTGAGCGCCACGTCGCCCCCGGCGGGGAGCAGCGCGTCATCCCCCAACTCCTTGCGCAGCACGTAGATGGCCTCGGAGAGGCTGTGCCGCGCCGATTCCGCCGTCTGCTCCGGCCAGAGCAGCCCGAGCAGCCGCTCGCGCCCCACGGGCCGTCCCCGCGCCACGGCCAGGATGGCGAGCACGGCCAGCCGCCGCTTGTGCGCGGCGCGCCCGGCCATGGGCCCGTGCGGACCCTGCAGCACGGGGTCGCCCAGCACGTGGATGGAGTACCGGCTCACGGGGGACCTCCCGTTCAACGCGGAGATTGAGCCGAAACAGAAAGCGGCTTGAAGACGGTGGGGCATACTGGTCCGCGCATCCGGCCGACGCAAGCCGGAGCGGCGCCACCCCGATCCCCAGAGGACGATGCTCGCCCGATTCTCTCCCCGCGCCCGCGCGCCGCCCCGCCGCCAGCCGGAGCCGCACGCAACCCTCACCGCGACGTCCTTCACCTCTCAACCGGAAGCATCCCGATGACACAGACGAACCTCGCCGCCGACCCGCACGGCGCACCTGCCGTGGCCGACGCGACGCCCGCGGCGCCGGTGCCGGCCCTCGCGCTCTCGCGGGCGGAGCCGGACCACGGCGCCTTCTACCCCTCCATCGCCTCGTTCGAGCACCGCGACTCGGGGCGCACGGCGCTCTTTCCCGACGCCGCCGCCGTTCCGGAGCGGGCGGAGTTCGAGGTGCGCGTGGCGCCGCGCGAGTACGCCTCGCTCTACAACGTGGCCACCCGCGACCCGGACGAGCTGTTCGCCTGCGGCGGCTTCGTGAGCCAGGGCGCCGGCGCCTACGTGGCCAGGCTCGACCCGTCCACGCTGGAGGAGGTCTGGCGCCGGCACATCCACCTTCCCCACCACTGGAACTACCCGGGGGTGGCGGCCGTGCTGGCCGACGGCTTCGTGTACGCCATCGCCGGCAACGTGCTGGCCCGCATCCACCCGGAGACGGGGGAGCAGCGCACGGTGACGCTGCCGCAGCACGAGGGGCAGGGCGGGGCCGCCTACAACGGCTTCGTGGTGTCGCCCGACGGCATCCTGTTCACCAAGTCGATGGAGCGCGGCCACCCCTGCGACGAGAGCGGGCTCCCCACCAACCTGGGCCTCCCCTGCGCGGCGCACCACAACCTGCCGTCGTTCCTGGTGGCGGTGGACACGCGCGACGAGGCGATGCCGGTGGTGGCGCAGGTGGAGACGCGCGAGTTCATCCTGGGCCGCATCGAGACGGCGCGGCACGACGGGGTGGACTACGTCTACTGCCCGGGGATCCGGAACCTGTGGCGCTACCGCTTCCAGGGGGGCCGGCTGGAGCAGGACCTGGAGTGGGGGCCGGTGGACTACGTGGGGAAGGGGCAGCCGGGGACGGCCGCGGCCATCATGAACGAGTGGGTGATCATCCAGAACAACGGCTTCCAGTCGCCCATGGAGCCGCTCACCATCTCGGCCATCCACACGCGCGACCACCGGCGCGTCCACGCCTTCCAGCCGTTCCCCGGGTGCCCGATGAGCTGCAGCGGGTCCAAGCCGGCCGTGGACCCCGAGAACGGGCGCGTCTTCACCGCCGAGTTCGTGGGCGGCTGGGTGGCGGCGCTCGACCTTCACTCCGAGCGGGGCTTCAGCCTGCGCTGGAAGGTGCGGCAGAAGATGTTCTGCTTCGCCGCGCTGGTGGGCGGCCGCGACGACCGCCAGCTCGTCGGCACCGACTACGACCCGCAGCAGGGCGAAAAGGCCGTGTGGCGCGACGCGGCCACCGGCGCGCTGGCGGCGTCGACCCCGGTGCTGGACCCGCACTACAACGCGTCGATCGTGAGCCCCGGCTTCGGCGGCGTCTTCCACTACGTGGGCCTGCAGAGCCAGACGCTGCAGCAGCTCCGGCCGATCGCCGCCCGCAGCGGCGCGTAGCCGCGCCGCCCCTCATCCTCCCGAAATCCGAACCCGAGGAGAACGACCATGAGCACGAGCATCCAATACGACTGCACCGGCGGCTGGAGCCGCGCCATGACGGGCCAGCTTCGCGTCGTGCCCTACGGGCCCGACACGTACGCCACCTACTGGTACTACTGCTTCGTCCGCAAACCGGGCGACACCTTCGGCATCCGCTTCACGGGGCAGTACGCGCACGCGCGCTTCACCAGCTGGAACGTCTACGACGCCGGCACGGGCGACCTGGTCAACCCGCCGGGCGGGCCGCCCTCGTCGCTGCTCGACACGGCCATCGCGCCCGACCCCGGGAGTCTGAACCCCTTCTGCCTGGCGGTGGACCGCGGCACGGCCGAGCGGAGCTACACGGTGCTGGTGGTGCCCGAGGGCTCGCCGACGAGCGGCGCGCCCAACGTGATCACCTTCCCCGACCAGGCCACGGTGGTCTCGGTGTACCTGCGCGTGTACGTGCCCGACCCGGGCCTCCGGGGCCCCGACCAGCTCCAGGGCGGCGTTCCGCTCCCCACCATCGGCGCGTTCGACCCGGCCACCGGCCAGCG
>DASYJZ010000817.1:0-8954 GCA_035995965.1 Longimicrobium sp.
TTCGTCAGGGTCGCGAGACGGGCTCGCGGTTTGGACTCGGGTTTTCCACTACGCTCGCTCACGCTGAGACACGGTGGCAACCCTCGGCGTCCGGGCTTGCCGGGCGAATGAATTCGCGGCAACAAATGCCCGAAGTCCGCCTTCGCGGACTGCTGCCGCGGCATACCCGTTCGGGGCCGGCGATCACCAATTCGGTCACCGACCACCACGACTTCGCAGCGAGGTACTCATCGCGCGCCACCAAGCATCGGCCGGGAGTCCGCGAAGGCGGACTTTGGGCCGTTGTTGCCGCGAATTCATTCGCCCCACACTCACACCGGCAGCGCGTCCAGCCGCCAGAGGCCGAGCCGCTTGCTGCGGTAGCGCCCGCCATAGTCGGTGCAGCGCTCGTCGATCAGCTCCAGCGGCGGCGGAAACGAGAACGGCGGCTCCTGCAGGTTCAGGTCCCGCCACCCGCCGCCGGTGCGGATGTCCACGTTGCGGGGCGTGTCGACGAAGGTCGTCGCCAGCAGGTACGCGGCGCCGCTGCGCTTGAAGTTCCGCAGCGCGGCGCGGATCTCGGCGAACGAGAAGTGCACCAGCCCGTCGCGGCAGAGGATCACGTCCGCGCGCGGCAGCGGGTCGCGCGCGAGGTCGGCGCGGATGAAGGTGCGCCGCCCGCTCCCGTGCGCCGCCCGCACGCGCTCGATCAGCGCCGGCACCACGTCCACGCCGACGTACTGCGGCACCGCGTCCGCGACCTCGCCGATCCAGTTGAAGTCGCCGCAGGGCGCGTCCAGCAGCACGCGCGTGTCCAGCCGCCCCAGCAGGTCGATCAGCTCAGCGCGAAACGCCTCGCCGCGGCGCGCGGTGGAGCCGGCGCCGGAGACGGACTCGGCGTTCCCCCAGACGTTGCGGCGGTAGACGCGGGTGAAGACGGCCCGCGGCCCGCCCGCCATCCAGAGCAGCCGCCACGCCACCGCGCTCAGCGCGCGGCGCACCGGCCCGGGTGGCGTGGCCGACTCCGGGGGCGCGTCCTCGGCTCGCACCGCGTCCGCGGCCACGGCGGCGGGCTCCACCACGGTCAGGACGCTGCCGCGCCGGCGCGGCCGAAGGCGATCGGCAGCGCGCGGCCCACGAGCACGCCCACCAGGTGCCGCCGGTAGTCCGACGAGGCGTGGATGTCCATCGGCGGATCGACCTCGGCGCGCGCGGCGTCCGCGGCGGCGGCGAAGGCGTCGGCGGAGGGAGACTGGCCGCGGAGCGCATCGGCGGCGCCGCGCGCGAGCACGGGACCCTCGCCGACGCCGAGGAGCGCGATGCGGGCTTCGGCGCAGCATCCCCCGTCGTCCAGCGTCACCGACATCGCCAGCCCCGCCAGCCCGAAGTCGCCGTGTCGGCGTGAGACCTCCATGAACGCGCTGCCGGTACGCGGCGCCGGCGCGGGGAGCTCGATCTCCGCCAGCATCTCGTCGTGCTCCAGCGCGGTGGCGAACAGGCCGGTGAAGAACTCGTCCGCCGCCAGCGTCCGCGGCCCGTTCGGCCCGACGAGATGCAGCCGCGCGCCGAGGGCGAGCATCACCGCGGGCAGCTCGGCGGCGGGGTCTGCGTGGGCCACGCTGCCGCCGACCGTCCCCCGGTTGCGGATCTGCGGGTGCGCGACGAAGGGCAGCGCCTCCGCCAGCAGCGGCGCGAGGCGGCGGACGTCCGCGCTCCGCTCCGCCGCGTGCTGCCGCACCATCGTGCCGATCCGCAGCGCGCCGACCTCCTCGCGGATGGAGTCCAGGCCGGGGATGCGGTTCAGGTCGATCAGCACGCCCGGCGCGGCCAGGCGGAAGTTCATCGCGGGCACCAGGCTCTGGCCGCCGGCGAGGAGCTTGGCCTCCCACCCGTGCTCCACCAGCAGCGCCAGTGCCTCGTCGACGGTGTCGGGGCGGAAGTACTCGAAGGGCGCGGGCTTCATCGCGGCCTCTGAGTCAGCCGGGCCTGCCGAGCAGGCCGAGCAGGCCGAGCAGGCCGAGCAGGCCGAGCAGGCCGGCTCAGTCGGGCGAATGAATTCGCGGCAACAACGGCCCGAAGTCCGCCTTCGCGGACTGTGGCCCCGCCTCCACTGCGACGGGCGAACCGACGTGCGGACGCGAGCACCCCCAGCTGGACACCCCGGGCTGCGACGACATGAATTCCGCCTGTGCGGACTGCGAGAGTGGGGTGCTGTCGCGTTGGGGGCGCGGATGCGCGCCAGTTGCGCGGATGCTTGCGGTGGAGTCCGCGAAGGCGGACTTCGGGCCGTTGTTGCCGCGAATTCATTCGCCTTCCCATCAAATCGTCCCCGGCGGGAGCTCCTGGTCCAGGTCCGTCACCGTCAGCGGCTCGTCCGGCACGCCGGGCGCGAGCGGCGGCTCGGACGTGGCGTCGTCTTCGGCGTGGGCGGGGTCGCCGGACTCGGGATTGGCCTCGGCGGCATCATCCCCCGACGCCGCCGTTGCCGCGGCGGCGGACGCGCCCTCGTCCGCGACGAGCTCGCCGTCGACGGTGGGGGCGGTCGCGAGGCCGACGGAGGCGGACGCGGAGCCGACGGCCAGGCTCAGGCGCAGCTCCATCTCGCGGCTGAGCGCCTCCAGTCCCTGCCGGGTGAGCATCCGCGCCACCTGGTCCAGCAGGCGCTGCCCGATGCCCGCCACCTTGCCGCCGATCTGCATGTCGGCGCGGTACTTCATGCGCGTGCCCGCGGGCTCGTCCAGCAGCTCCACGCTGGCGCTGCCGCGGGTGAAGCCGAGCGGGCCCTTGCTCTCCACCTTCATCCCGTAGCTGGCGGGCTCCTGGCGGTCGTGCAGCGCCACCGTGAGCGTCCACTGCGCCGCCGTCACCGGGCCCACGCCGATGCGGATCGTCCCCTCGTAGGTGCCGTCGCCCGTCGCCACCAGCCGCTGCGCCCCGGGCATCGCCTTCACCAGCACGTCGGGGTCCTGCAGCAGCGTCCACACGCTGCCGCGGTGCGCGCGGAAGGTGAACTCGCCGTCCAGGATCATGCGTGCGTCTCCGAAAGGGCGGGGGAGGAGCGGCGGGGGGCGGCCCGCAGCATCTCGAAGAGCTGGTTGGGGCTCAGCGGGATCTCGCGCACCTCGATCTCGTAGTCGCTCAGCGCGTCTTCCAGCGCCTGCGCGAAGGCGGCGCCGGTGGGGATGCACCCCGCCTCCCCCACGCCCTTGAGGCCGAGCGCGTTCATCGGCGCGGGGGTCTCGCGGTGCGCCATCCCCACGCGCGGCACGTCGAGCGAGGTGGGGAGCAGGTAGTCGGCGAAGGATGCGTTCATGAGCTGCCCCGTCTCGTCGTAGACCAGCTTCTCGAAGAAGGCGTTGCCGATCCCGTGCGCCACGCCGCCCTGCACCTGGCCCTCCACCAGCATGGGGTTGATCAGCTTGCCGCAGTCGTGCACCACCACGTAGCGGATGAACTTCGCCATCGCGGTGTCCGCGTCGACCTCGACGACGACCGCGTGCACCCCGCTCGCCGTCGATCCGCGGTCGGGGCCGAAGTAGGCCGTGCACTCCAGCCCCGGCTCCGTCCCCGGCGTCACGCCGCCGCGCAGCGGGTTGGCGCGCATCGCCAGCTCGCCCAGGGTGAACGAGCGCTCCGGTTCGCCGCGCACGCGGGCGGTGCCGTCCGACAGCTCGATGTCGCCCTCGGGGACGTTGAGGAGGCGGGCAGACACCTCGATCACCTTCTCGCGCACCTTCTGCGCGGCGGCGTGGCAGGCGCTCCCGGCGACGACCGCGCCGCGGCTGGCGAAGGTGCCGGTGCCCCAGTTGAACTCGCGGGTGTCGCCCGTCACCACCTGCACGTCGGCCACGTCCACGTCCAGCGCCTCGGCCACGATCTGCGCGAAGGCGGTGTAGTGTCCCTGCCCCTGCGTCCCCAGCCCGGTGGCGACGCGCACGCGGCCGTTCGGCTCCACCGTCACCCGCGCGCCCTCGTACGGGCCGATCCCGGTGCCCTCGACGTACGAGACCACGCCGATCCCCAGCCGCCGCCCCTCGTCCGCGGCCTTCTGCTTCTCCCCGGCCCAGCCGTCCCAGCCGATCAGCTCCAGCGCCGTCTCCAGCGCGGGGCGGTAGTTGCCGCTGTCGTAGACCAGGGGCTGGAAGTCCTGGAAGAGGATCTTGTGGTCGTGCGGGAAGTCGTCCTGCACCAGGTAGTTGCGGCGCCGGATCTCCGCCGCGTCGATCCCCACCTCGCGCGCAGCGAGGTCGAGCAGGCGCTCCATCACGAACACGCCGTGCTGCCGCCCCGCGCCGCGCACCGGCGTGACGGTCGTCCGATTGGTGAAGACGGCGCGGAACTCGGCCTCGTAGCTGGGGACGTCGTACGGGCCCAGCAGGGTGCACTGGCTGTTGATCGGCACCGTGAGCCCGTACGGGTCGTAGGCGCCGCAGTCGTGGAGGAAGGTGTCGCGCACGCCCAGGATGCGGCCGTCGGCGTCCACCGCCATCTCCGCGTCATGGATCTGCGAGCGCTCTTGGGTGGTGGCGTAGAAGTTCTCCTGGCGGTCCTCGCACCACTTCACCGGCCGCCCCAGCTGCATCGCCGCCCAGGGGACCAGCACCTCCTCGGGGTAGAACATCATGATCTTGGGCCCGAAGCCGCCGCCCACGAACGGGGCGACCACGCGCACCTGGCTCTGCATCAGCCCCAGCATCCCCGCCAGCCCGTTGCGGATGGGGATGGGAGCCTGCGTGGTGTCCCACACCGTCAGCTCCTGCGCCTGCCCGTCCCAGCGCGCCACCACCGCGCGGTTCTCGATCGCCCCGCCGATGCCGCGGTCGTAGTGGAAGCGCCGGGTGATGACGTGCGCGGCCCTGGTGCGGGCGTCGTCGTAGTCGCCGTGCCGCTGCACCACGTGCGCGGCCAGGTTGGTGCCGAGCTGCGGATGGATGATCTCCGTCTCCGGCAGCAGCGCCCGCTCCAGGTCGACCACCGCCTCCAGCGGCTCCGCGTCGACGAACACCTCGGCCGCCGCGTCCTCGGCGACGTAGCGGCTCTCGGCGACGATCATCGCGATCGGCTCGCCGGCGTGGCGCACGCGGCCCTTCGCCAGCGGCACCTGGGTGGCCTGGTTGAAGACGATCCCCTCGATCGGCGGCGGCGGCACCAGCAGCGGCCCGGGGCGCCAGTAGTCGCCCAGGTCCTCGGCGACGTAGACGGCGACCACGCCGGGCCGCTCCAGCGCCGCCGAGACATCGATGGAGCGGATCTCGGCGTGCGCGTGGTCGCTGCGCACGAAGGCGACGTGCAGCATCCCCTCCAGCCGCACGTCGTCGACGAACAGGGCGTGCCCGGTGAGCAGCCGCCGGTCCTCGTTGCGGGGGACCGACTGCCCGATGTAGCGGCCGCTCACGCCGCCTCTCCGGCCAGGGCGGGGCGGGGATCGGGCTCGATCGAGAGCAGGTCGCCCGCCGCCGCCCCGCGCATCCGCTCCGCCGCCAGGAGCACCGCATCCACGATCTTCGCGTAGCCGGTGCAGCGGCAGAGGTTGCCGGAGATGGCCAGGCGAACGTCGTCTTCGCCGGGGTCCGGGTTCTCGGCGAGGAAGGGAAGGAGCGTCATCAGGAACCCGGGGGTGCAGAATCCGCACTGCAGCCCGTGCGCGTCGTGGAAGGCCTCCTGCAGCACGTGCATGGGGCCGTCGCCGGGGGTGAGGCCCTCGACGGTCTCCAGCGCGCACCCGTCGGCCTGCACGGCGAAGACCAGGCAGCTGCGCACCGCCTGCCCGTCCATCAGCACGGTGCAGGCGCCGCAGACGCCGTGCTCGCACCCCACGTGCGTGCCGGTGAGGCCCAGCTCGTGGCGGATGAAGTCGCTGAGGAGAAGGCGCGGCTCCACCGTGCGGCGGAACGCCTCGCCGTTGACGGTGGTGGAGACTTCGACGGACGACGGCATCCGTTTGCGGGAACGGGGGAGTCGGGACAGCCGGAGAAGCAGGCGTTTCGCAGATTAGCGGGCGGCGCCGTGGCCGGCAAGCGCGAAGATCGGTCTCATCACTCGACACCCGGCGGTTGAAACCGCGGCAACAACGGCCCGAAGTCCGCCTTCGCGGACTCGCATCCTGGACCGGGTGGCGCGGCACGGACCCCGTGGCGGCCGAGGTCTGGATTGCGACAGACGATGGGTCCGCGTGGATGCCGCGGGAGGGAGTCCGCGAAGGCGGACTTCGGGCCGTTGTTGCAGCGAATTCATTCGCCCGTAACCCCGGGTTCCGCTCCCGAGCGCCGGACGGCGCCTTTCTCGCGTGCCCGCACGGCTGCTAACTTCTGCGCGCCGGTGCCGTCGCACTTTCGACCTTCGCACTCTCGCACCCATCGCCTTGTCCGGCATCCTCTCGCTCCTGCTCGGCCGCTGCCTGTGCGACCGCTACCGCGTCGACTCCGTGATCGCCACGGGCGGCATGGGGGCGGTGTGCCGCGCGTTCGACCTGAAGCTGGAGCGCCTGGTGGCGGTGAAGGTGGTCACCGCCGTTGCGCCGGACGACGAGGAGGCCGGGCGGCTGCGGGCGCGCTTCCACCGCGAGGCGCGCGCGGCGGCGCGGCTGCGGCACCCCAACGTGGTCACGGTGCACGACTTCGGCACCGATCCGGCCATGGGGATCGACTTCCTGGTGATGGAGCTGCTCGCGGGCGAGGACCTGTGCGCGCGGATGCGCCGCGCCGGCGGCCCGCTGGCGGTGGAGGAGACGGTGGAGATCCTGCGCGAGGGGGGGATGGGCCTCGCCGCCGGCCACCGCGCCGGGATGGTGCACCGCGACGTGAAGCCGGGGAACATCTACCTGGTGGCCGAGCCGGGCGGGTGGGAGGTGAAGCTGCTGGACTTCGGCATCGCCCAGGTGCGCGCCGACAACGGGGGCGAAACGGTGACGCGGCTCACGCAGTTCGGCGCGCCGCACACGCCGCGCTACGCTTCCCCCGAGCAGCTCGGCGGCGGCCCCGACCTGGGCCCCGCGAGCGACGTCTTCAGCCTGGCGCTCACGGGGCTGGAGATGCTCTCCGGCGCGCACCCCGACGGGCTGAACGCCACGGGAGACGACAAGGTCGCCGCGCGCGCCGTCCGCCGCCTGCTGCAGCAGCGCCCGGAGGTGCCGCTGCGCCTGGCCGCGGTGCTGCGCCGCTCCCTGCGGCTCGACCCCGCGCGGCGCTTCGCCGATGCCGACGCCTTCCTCGACGCGCTCGACGACTGGGACAAGGCGCCGCCCACCGACGCAGCCGCCGCCGCGGGCGGATACGCCTCCATCCTCCCCTACCGCGAGCCCGCCGCGCCCGCCTCCGCCGCGTTCTCGGCCGTGGACGACGGAACCGCGTACGCCGAGCCGCCGCCGCTCCGCCCGGCCGTCGCCATCCCCCTTCCGCCGCCCGTCGTCGCCGGTCCTCCGCCCGCGGCCGGACAGGCGGCGCCTCGCGCATCGCCCGACGCCACGGTGGAGAAGCCGCGGCGCCGATGGCGCATCAAGCCGGCGGGGTGGCTGGTGATCATCCTCCTGCTCCTGTCGCTGGCCGCGGCCGCGATGGTGTTCCGCGGCCGCCGCGCGCCCGAGCCCCGCCCGCGCCCGCCCGTGGTGCGGGTGGAGGTCCCCGCGGAGCCCGCCGGCGGGCCGCAGCTCGCGCAGACCGAGTACGAGCGCGTGACCGGCAAGGGTGGCGGCTACGACCGCGACGACACCGCGTTCGTGGTGATCACCGGCTCCTACACGCCGGACCAGATGGACCAGGCGCGGAGGATGCTCGCCGCGGCGCACGACCAGGGCTTCGCCGCGGGGCTGGCGAACTCGGCGGTGTATCCGCAGCTCCGCGACGGCTACGTGGTGGTCGCGGTGGGCCCCTACGCCGACCGCGCCGGGGCGCAGGGGGCGCTCGCCGCCGTGCATGAGCTCGTCGCCGCCGACGCCTTCGTCAAGCGCGTCACCATCCGCCATCCCTGAAACCAGACAAGGGAATTCAGATGTGTCTGCGCCGAGCCCCGACTGATGTCATCCCGAGGCCGGTCACGCCGCAAGCATCGTGTGCAGAACAATCTGCAGGCCGAAGGATCTATCGCCGCGTCAGCGCGTGATTTGGCGGAGACGCGCCAGCTCGTTCTCCGCCGGTACGAGCCGTCCACCCGCACCCTCGCAGCGATGAGCGCCGATCCCTGGTGGGAGGGGTATTTCGACCAGACCTTCGTCTCCCTCTACCGCGACTTCTTGACGCCGGAGCGCACCGAGCGCGAGGTGGCGGGGCTGCGGGAGATGGTGGCGCTCCCGCCCGGCGGCGAGGTGCTCGATGTCGCCTGCGGCTGGGGGCGCCACTCTGTCTCCCTCGCCCGCGCGGGCTTCCGGGTGACGGGGCTGGACCTGTCCGAGACGCTGCTGGCGCGCGGGCGGAAGCGCGCCGCGGCCGCGGGCGTCAAGGTCGACTTCGTCCGCGGCGACATGCGCGAGATCCCCTGGCGCGGGCGCTTCGACGCCGTGCTCTCGCTCTACTCCTCGCTCGGCTACTTCCTCTCGGACGACGAGGACCTGCGCGTGCTCCGCGGCGCCCGCGAGGCGCTGCGGCCCGACGGCGTGTTCGTGATGGAGACGATGCACCGCGACCACATTGTCGGCGACTACGCGGCGCGCGACTGGTGGGAGACGGACGACGGCCTGACCGTCTGGGTGGAGCGCGAGTTCGACGCGGTCGACGGCGTGAGCCGCGAGTGGACGCGCTGGAGCAAGGGCGCGAAGAGCGGGGAGAAGTACCACGAGCTGCGCATCCGCACCGCCACCGAGTGGGACCGCCTCCTCCGCCAGGCCGGCCTCGTCCCCGTCGACTGGTACGGCGACTGGGAGCTCGCGCCCTTCATCCACACCAGCGAGGACCTCATCGTCATCTGCCGCCCCGAGTGACTCAACGGATTGCGTCACGCAGAGCCGCGGAGCCGCAGAGAAGGTGGGTGGTTTCTCTGCGGCT
>DASYJZ010000818.1:0-6937 GCA_035995965.1 Longimicrobium sp.
CGTCATCGAAACCACGACGGTGACGTTCAGCCCGAAACGAAAATCCGCCGTGCACGCGACGGACGTCAGCGGGCCGCACCCCGCCAGCAGAAGCGCACCCGCGCAGAACGACAGGATGCGGATCGCGACAGCCTTCATTGGAAGCCTCGGGTGCAGTGTCTCGGATCGACGGCAAGGAACAGGCGGCACCGCGAGCGCTTCATCATCCGGCCCCGCGAAGCCGCAGGGACGAGGCACGATGGCGGGTCGCCTTCGTCAGCTACAACGATTTCCAGCCGCGGATGCAGACAACAACTCCGACGCACCACGAAACGGGTACTTGCCCACGGCGGGGATGCCGATGAGGTAGATGATGGTGGTGTGAAGCGTCATACGGTTCGCGCGCCCTCGTTTTGATCGGGTCGCACGGGTGGCTGACGGTTCGGGGCGCTATCTCCCCTCGGCGATCTGCCGCCAGAACTCGGGGAGCCGAGGGACCCGCAGCAGCGCCGCGGCCTTCTCCCGGTCGCGAAGCGCCTCGGTCATGGCGCGGAGCGTGACGCCGTGCGCGGGCCTGTCGTGCACGTGGACCGTATCGCCCGCGCCCACGTCGCCTTCCCGCACGATCCGCAGATACGCGCCCATCCGCGACGCAGCCAGGAACCGCTTGAGGAAGTGCTGATCTCCCATGCGGATCCCGAGCTTGAAGCAGGGCAGGCGCGGCTGCGCCACCTCGAGCACCGCCGACCCGACGCTCCATCGCTCCCCCGGTAGCGCGCCGGAGAGATCGAGTCCCTCGACGGTGAGGTTCTCGCCGAACAGGCCGGGCGGCGTCTCCATCGCCTCTTCGTCGCGCCAGAAGTCATAGTCCTCCCGCGCGTAGGCGTAGACCGCCTTGTCGACTCCGCCGTGCACGGTCCGGTCGGCCTGGTCGTCGCCGGCGAAGTTCACGCCCCGCAGCGCGACCCGGCCGGCCACCGGGTGCTTCCATATCGCGGTGGTCACCTGCCGGCCGCGCCACTCGACCTCGCGAATGGCGCCGACGTTGACCGAGAGCACGCGCGGCGTAGACGCAGGGGCGTCCCCCGCTCCGGATCGAGCGGCGCCAGAAGGGCCATCAGGGCGAGAAGGGAGGTCCATCAATCACGCCGCGTCCACTGCAGGCCCGGCCCTCCGGATGGGCTCTCCACAGGTGATGCGGTGCCCGTCAGGGGTCCGCAGCCCGAACTCCCGGAGGCCCCACGGTTTGTCGGCCGGTGCCGAGCTGATCATCGCGCCGCGCGCGGCGATCTCCCGATAGTACTCGTCGACGCCCTCCAGCGTGAGGTAGGCGAAGTACGAGTGGTTCGCCAGCTCGCCCGCCGGCGTCTCGTCGGGGCACTCGCCCAGCATTACCCTGAAGGCGTCCTTTGACAGAAAGCTCCACCCCGGGGCGTCGATCGGATCCCGCTCGAACCCGAGCACGTCGACGTAATAGCGCGTCGACACCTCCAGGTCGCGAACGGCGAGCACACTGCGGGATTGGACGATTCGAGCCATCGGTCCCCTCCTTGTGCCTGCGGGTGAATGCCAGTCACGGTACGCGTCGGAAGTAGCTGGGACCACTCGGACCTCCGTCAAGGACCATCGTGGCGCCGTTCGAACCGGAAGGTCTGGCAGTAGCCTTCCTTCTCGTCTGCCGCGCAGAACTGCGGGGTGTGGTAGGCCCCCTCCCTGACGCCCCACCGGGCGCTCGCCGGCACGGGATGTCCCATCTTGTGAGCCAGATCGGCCGGTACCTCCCGGAACTCACCGAGGGAGATCGTCCGCCGCGGGTGCGGCGTGGTCGCGGAGGAACTCGCGCACCGCGGCCAGCTCTCCGGCGGGGACGACGTGCTTCGGCAGGAAGAGCCCGACAAGCGCCGACGCACGGATGATGAAGTAGGCGTCGGTCTCGTACACCTGGCGTACGCTGCTCCACGCGGCATGGACCACGCGGCCGCCTCCGATCCAGCGGACCCCGCTTTCGCTCAGCTCCAGCGTCTTCTCCCCTGCGATTTTCGGGTTGATCCACATCGCCACACGCGTGCTGAGCCGGGCCAACGGCCCCGTCGCCGCGAAAACGGCCACGATCAGCAGCAGGTTCACTCCGTTTGCATGAAGGCTGGCGAGCACGTCTCCGCCTGCGGCGAGGACGACCACCACCATCACCATCACGAAGGCGACCATGCCGCGACGGATCCGTCGTAGCGACCGGTCGCCGCGGCTCGCCGCCCGCTGCGCGTCGAGCAGTTCTTCGCGGGTGGTCACGAACGTGAATCGAAACGTCGATGGTGATGCCTCGGCGCTCACCGCGCGGCGGTGCGCGCGCGGGCGCCGGGGTCGAGGATCGCGTCCACGCGGGCCGCCACGTCTGCCCAGTGGGCGCGGTGCACGCCCGAGGTCGCGGCGGCGGACGCCAGCGCGTCCGCGCGGATGGCGCGGAGCTGGCTGCGTGCCAGGGCCGGCAGGTCGCTCCGCTCCACGTTCACCGGCGCCAGCAGCGGCGACGGCGGCGCCTCTCCTGCCCCGCCCGCGGCCTGGTTGCCCGCCGGCGGGGGCGGCGGCGAGACCAGCGCCTCCAGCCGGTCCAGGTACACCCGCTGCAGGGCGCGCAGGTTGGCGTCGGGGGCGCGGCCGGCCCACACCGCGCGGTGCAGGTCCGCCAGGTAGTCCGGCAGTGGGTACGCGGCCGCGCTCATCCGCTCCCCCATCGCCAGACGGTCCAGCCGGCGCACCTCCAGCAGCGTGGCCAGCACGGCCGCCTGTGCGGCGGCCACCGGCGAGGAGCCCGTCCGCGAGGTGATGCTGGCCGGGGCGAGCCACTCCGGCGTGCGGATGGCGTTCGTCGCCAGGAACGCCAGCGCGCGCTCCTGCCGCGCGCGGGGCACCGGCGCGTACACGGCGCCCGGCTGCCCCGACGTCTTGGGATCGACCGAAACGCCGCCGATCACCGCGGCCACGTGGCGCATGTACTGCGACCACATCCCCACCGCCTCGCCGTAGACCTCCGCGAGGTCGGCGTCGTCCTCACCCGGCGTGGCGGTCCAGGCGGGAAGGTTGGGGATCACGCGGCGCAGGTTGGCCAGCGCGTACTCCGTGGCCGCCACCGGATCGTCGCCCAGGTCCTCCGTCTGGTTGCGCGGATCGATCCCCGACAGGTACTGCGGCAGGTAGCGGTACGGCATGGGGCCGGCCGGGTGCGACAGCATGCGGTCCAGCCGGGCGCGCTCCGCCTGGGGCGTCGGCGCGTCGGGGAACACGCGGTAGCCCCACTCGATGATGAAGTCGTCGAAGGGTCCCAGGCGGCGGATGAAGTCCTTGGGCTCCAGGCCGTCGCTGGGCTGCGCCACGTAGTTCTGGCGCGCGTAGTCCATGATGGTGGCCGAAACGCCGTACCGGCGCGTGAACGCCACGCTGCGCAGCGAGTCCACCGGGAACGACGCCGACGCGATCATGTTGTGCGGCAGCCCGAGTGCGTGGCCGATCTCGTGGGTGATCACCTGGCGCATGGTCTCGCCCATCAGCGCCTCGGGGATCTGCAGCGTGCGCGCGGACGGGTTGGCCGCCCCCGTCTCGATCATCAGCCGGTTGCGGTAGCTGCGCATGTGGTTGTGGTACCACACGATGTCGCTCTCGATGATCTCGCCCGAGCGCGGGTCCACCGTGCTGGGGCCCTGCGCGTTGCGGGTGGTGCTGGCCGCCCAGCGCACCACCGAGTAGCGGATGTCCTCGGGGTCCCACTCCGGATCCTCCCGCGGCGTGGGCGGGTCCATCGCCCGCACGGCGTTCTTGAAGCCGGCCTTCTCGAAGACCCGGCTCCAGTCTTCCACCCCCTGCCGCACGTACGGCCGCCAGCGCGCGGGGGTGGCCGGGTCGATGTAGTAGACGATGGGCTTCACCGGCTCCACCAGCTCGCCGCGGGCGTACGCCGCCGGGTCCTTGGGCTCCAGCCGCCAGCGCGAGATGAAGCTCTCGGTGGCCGCCTTCTGCTCGTCGAGCCCGTAGTTGATGCGGTCCACGGTGAAGAAGCCCGCGCGCCGGTCGGCGTAGCGCGGGCGCATGGGCACGCGCGGGAGGAGCACCAGCGACTGGCGCATCTCCAGGGTGATGGTGCCGCCGCTGCGGTCGCTGGGCGGGGCGGCGGCCTCGAAGGTCTGCGTGTGGCGGACCTCCACGTTCAGCGGGTAGCTGCGCGCGGTGCTCACGAAGCTGCGCGCCGGGTCCAGCCGCTTCACCTGCCACTGCGTGCGCTGCTGGCTGGTGAGCCCGCTGAGCGCCGGCGTGTCGCCGCCGAAGAACTCGGTGACGTCGATCACCGCGCTGGCGCTGTCGGGCGTGTAGGCCTGCACGGGGAAGGCGCCCAGGATGGCGCCCAGGTAGTTGCTGGCCACCGAGCGCGCGATGGGCAGCGAGTCGTCGGCCACGGCGTCCGCGCTCACGGCGCGCAGGATCACGCGGTCGCGCTGCCGCTCCCACTTCACCAGCCGCTCCTGCACCGATACGCCCGCCGGCAGGAACCCGCCGAAGTTGGGCGGCACGGCCGCGATCCGCCCCACCATCAGGAAGTCGCGCCCCACCAGCGAGTCCGGGAGCTCCAGGTACCACTTGTCGCCCTCGTGGTGCACCGTGATCCCGCCCGAGTCGGTCACGGCGCGGCTGGTGATCACCTGCCGGTACGGCTTCGGCCCCGTGGGACGCGTTGCGCCCGAGCTGGCAGGCGCCCCAGCGGGCGTCGCGGCGGATGGGTTCCCAGCGGCAGCCGCGGACGGACCGCCCTCGGCGCGCGGAGCCGGCGATGCCGCTCGCCGGCCGGTGCTGGGCGTGCAGGAGACTACGGTCACCACCGCGGCGGTGAGCCAGACGATGCTTCGCACGATGGGATCGGGTTCGGGGGAGCGGATGCGGACAGCTGAGCGGGACGTTCCGGCCGCGAACGACTGGGTGCCTCTGCTAAAAAACTACCAATGTGGCGGGACAACGCGCAACGCTGTCCGCCAATATCGCTACCCTCAATGGCGATTCGTTGGCGCTCCAGTCGATCAGCGGTCGTCAATCCACGAGCCAGATCAAAACGGTGGCTTCTCCCGGTCGACCCATTGCGCGATGTTCGTCCACCGGGGGGAGACTTTTCGGCGGCGGGAGGGTAAGCCACACATTACGTTGACACGGTCCGGGCAAAGATGTAACTTTTTCGTTCGGGATACCTTCGGGAACAATCCCGCGGGAAGGGGAAGGCTCATGCTCACTGCAACCAAAGTGGCGAAGTACTTCCTCTCTAAGGTAGATGAGGACGCGGGCGACGGGATCTCCAATCTGAAGCTTCAGAAGCTGGTGTACTTCGCCCAGGCATACCACCTGGCGATGTACAACGAGCCCCTGTTCGCGGATCAGGTCGAAGCGTGGGAACACGGGCCCGTAGTTCCGGACCTCTATCGCCATTACAAGGCTTACGGTTCCGGCAACATCCCCGCGCCGGCCGATTTCAATCCGGACGATTACGATCAGCAGTCGGCAGAGTTGATGGATGAAGTCTACGAGGTGTTCGGCCAGTACTCCGCGTGGAAGCTTCGAAACCTGACGCACCAGGAGCGGCCCTGGATGGAAGCATACGAGGACGGCGCAGACCGCGGACGAGTGATCACGGTCGGGGCAATGCGTGACTTCTACAAGGACTTTGTAACCGAGTAGGCCACTCGTGGTCAAACACATCAAGCGCCCCGTTGAAAAGCCCGGCGGGAGGATCAAAGCGAGCACGGAAGCGGCAGGGTCGACGGATGGAGTACCGCCGGTGTTTTGTCTTCGTCACTTGGCCGACGGCTGGAAGATCAGCAATTGCGAGCGGGACGACCAGGCAGCCTTTGCCTTGACGGCAGAAAGGCTATCGAGACTGACTTGGCGGGAGATCAGAAACGCGCCGCGGCACGGCGTCGGCACCGAGAAGATCCCTCGTGACGCTCTCAAAGTCCCAGTTCCGGACAGCATAACCGAGGATGTGCAATTTCTGGAGTTGCGGTTCAGCGGCTTGAAGCCGATGGTGGGGTTTCGGAGCAAAGAGGTGTTCCACGTGGTCTGGCTTGACCCTCGGTTCGAGCTCTACGACCACTAAAACAGCGGGGTTGAGGTGGAAGAGCGGGAACGGCTTCAGGTGCCGTCCCCGCTCTTTCCGCTTCATAGCTGGAAGCGGAGCATACATTTCAGCCTCGATCCCCCCCGCCCCGCACCTCCAGCCAAGCCGCCGGAGCGTGGGGAGATGCGTGCCGATGGAGTCGGTGAGCCGCACCTTCCCCTGGTCGACGAGCTGCATCACGGCGGCGGCCGTGAACTGCTTGGTGACGGACCCGATGCGGTACACGGAGTGCTCCGTGGCCGCCACGTCGTTCTCCAGGTCGGCCTTCCCCCACCCCTTCATGAGGATGGGCTCGCCGCCCCGCACCACGGCGATCGCCAGGGCTCGGCGCCCCCCGCTGCGCCACGAACGCCCGCGCGAGCGAATCGACGGTCTGCGCGACCGCGCGCGCGGGCGGCGGTGCCTGTGCTCCCAGCAGCGCGGGGCACGCCAGCGTGTAGGCGATTCCCAAAATCAGACGGCGCATGGAGACTCCTGGACGGCAGGGGATGATTCAGTGCGACTCGACGGGCGACGCCGGGCCAGACGAGTTCTAAGCGCGAAGTTTTCGCGGACCGATTATAGACGGAGTGTACAAGTCTGGGTGACCTCTCTAACAATGGCGACCTCAGGTCTTTAGGTCCAGCAATGGGCGGACTACACGATCACAGAAAGCTAGATACTTCTTGTAATTACTTCTCACCCGCTCGTCTGTCGTTCGAAGCTCGACTTGATTCCGTTCGATGATCTTCTGAGCTAATTTAGGATCGATCGCTCCCTCTTCCACCCGTTGCTTTACGAAATCAATAAACCCTTGGATGTTGCTCTTTA
>DASYJZ010000819.1:0-6915 GCA_035995965.1 Longimicrobium sp.
CTCCTCTGCGTCTCCGCGGCTCTGCGTGAGACGATCTGTTTTCCGTTTCTGTATTAGCTGTCTTCGAACCCACTTCTCAGGACCAGAGCTTCGCGTTATGATTGTCACGAGGTACCCTCCCTCGTAGTGGCCTCGCTCCGCAGCGTGCTCCCGTACGCCATCGTCCCACGCAGTTCCGTTGTCCTTCTCTACATCCATGCGTCTTCGCACTACGGCCTTCGCCGCCCTGCTCGCCTGCGCGCTCGCCAGTCCCGCGCGCGCCCAGCTCGCCGCGCTGACGCCGCCTTCCGACGCCGTCGAATCGCTGCGGCTGGCGGCGGCGGTGGACTCCATCGCCCGGCACGCCATGCACGACCAGTCCATCCCGGGGCTCAGCGTGGCGATCGTGAAGGACGGGCGCATGCTGCTGGAGAGGGGATGGGGCACCGAGCGCGGAAAGCCCCCGCGGGCCGCAACCGGCGCCACGGAATACCAGATCGCATCCGTCAGCAAGCAGTTCACCGCCGCCGCCGTGCTGCGGCTGGTGGAGCAGCGGCGGATAAGGCTGAGCGACCCCGTGACCGCGTACGTCGACGGGCTCCCGCCGGCGTATGGGGAGGTCACGCTGGGGCGGCTGCTGAACCACACCGCGGGGGTGCCGAACTTCACCGACTTCTTCCACCACTTCCGTCGCCCCCTGAAGCCCGCCCAGCTCATCGACTCGCTGGCGCGGCGCCGCCTCCTCTTCGAGCCGGGGACCGCGTTCCGCTACAGCAACTCGGGATACTACCTGCTGGGGCTGGTGATCGAGCGCGTGACCGGCGAATCGTATCCCAACTACCTGCGCGCGCAGTTCTGGGCGCCGCTCGCGATGGGCGAGACCGAGTACTGTGGCGCGCGCGCCGGCTCGCCGGTCCCGTCCGGATACGCGCGCAACCGCCGCGGCGCGGCGGTGCGGGCGGCGCCCTGGCACCCGTCGGTGCTCTTCGCGGCGGGCTCGCTCTGCTCCACCGCGGGAGACCTGGCGAAGTGGTCGGTCGCGCTGGGCGAGGGGCGGGTGCTGACGGCGGAGTCGTACCGGGAGATGACCAGCCCGGCGGCCTCGCCCGACCCGCACCTGCGCATGGCGTACGGCTACGGGATGATGGTGGACACCACCGACGCGGGCCCGTACCTCCACCACGACGGCGCCGTCTCCGGCTTCCGCGCGCAGGTGGCGTGGTACCCGGCCGAGCACCTCGCCATCGTGGTGCTGATGAACCAGGGCTTCGCCGCGCCCGAGCCCATCGAGCGCGACCTGGCGCGCGCCGTCCTCGGCATGGCGCCGAGCGGGCCGCGCCTGGCCGGTCCCCCGCCGGCCCTGTCGGCGCGCGCCGCGGTGGGCTCGTTCCCCTTCCCCTGGCAGGAGCCGTAGCCCGGCACAGCTCTGGCTCTCACAAGAGAGCACAAGGGTCACGGTGTTCACCTGGAACGTGCCGCTGGTGGACGTGGCGGCCGACTGTCCCGTGGGCGAGAGCTACGAGGGCCGCGACTCCCAGCTGGACGCGGCGGTGCGCCAGCTTCTCGGCCAGCTACGGTGATCCGACTGCCGTTTCACACAGAGACGCGGAGGAACCGAGAGAGCCAGCAGTGGTCTCTCCGTTCCTCCGCGTCTCTGCGTGAGACGGCCGTTTCTTTACGTCAGTCGCGGCCCTCGATCTCGTACTTGGCGAGCATGCGGTGGATCGTCTTGCGGTCGATGCCGGCGGTGCGCGCCGCCTGCGAGATGTTGCCGTTGTGGCGCCGCAGCAGGTCGCTCAGGTACTCCTTCTCGAACACCGTGATCGCGTCGTTCTTGGCGTCGTGGAAGGGGAGCTCGGCCGAGTACGCCGGCGCGCCGCGCCCGTTCAACACGCCCCGCACCGACAGCTCCTCCGGCAGGTCCTCGCCGAAGATCTCCTGCCCGGGCAGGCAGAGCGAGACCACGCGCTCCACCATGTTCTGCAGCTCGCGCACGGTCCCGGGCCACTCGTACTCGGAGAGCACGCGCATGGCGTCGGCGCTGAAGCGCAGGTTGTCGCGGTCGTAGTCCTGCGCGTAGCGGCGGAGGAAGTGCTGCGCGAGCGCGGGGATGTCTTCGCGGCGGTGGCGCAGCGGCGGGAGCTTCACCGGCACCACGTTCAGGCGGTAGAGCAGGTCCTGCCGCAGCGACCCCTCGCGCACCGCCTGCTCCGGGTCGCGGTTGGTGGCCGACACCCAGCGCACGTCGATGGGGATCTCGCCCTCGCCGCCCACGCGGCGGATCTTCCGCTCCTGGATCACCCGGAGGAGCTTGGCCTGCAGCTCCATGCTCATCTCCGAGATCTCGTCCATGAAGAAGGTCCCGCCCGACGCCACCTCCAGCAGCCCGCGCCGCTGCTGGTCGGCCCCGGTGAAGGAGCCCTTCTCGTGGCCGAACAGCTCGCTCTCCAGCAGGTGATCGGGGAGCGCCGCGCAGTTGATGGCCATGAAGGGGCGCGCCGACCGCCGGCTGTTGGCGTGCAGAGCCCGCGCGATCAGCTCCTTCCCCGTCCCGCTCTCGCCGGAGATGAACACGCTCGCGTCCGTCGGCGCCACGCGCGACACCACGCTGAACACCTTCTGGATCAGGTCGCTGGTGCCGATGATGTTCTCGAAGCTGTAGTGCTTCTTGAGCTGGTCGCGCAGGCTGGCGTTGTCGCGCACCAGCTTCACCTGCTGCGCCGCCCGCCCGATCAGGATGCGCAGCTGCGTGGCGGTGAAGGGCTTGGGGATGTAGTCGTACGCCCCCGCGCGGATCGCCTCGACCGAGCTGTCGACGGTGGCGAAGCCGGTGATCATCACCACCAGCGTCTCGGGCGCCAGCTTCTTGATGTCCTTGAGCAGCGCCAGCCCGTCGGTGTCGGGGAGGTTGAGGTCGGTGAGCACGATGTCGGGGCGCTGCCGCCGCACCACCTCCAGGGCGTTGCGTCCGCGCCCCTCGGTGTAGACGGTGTACCCCTCGCTGGCCAGGATCTGCCCGCAGCTCTTGACCAGGAGCTCCTCGTCGTCCACGATCAGCACGGTGATCGGGACGTCGTTTTCGGGCGTGTCGCTCATGGATCCTGGCTTCGAGGACGTTCAAAGGGGACAACGGGGGGACACTCCTTCCCGTTCGCTGGGGAGAATATGCCGCACCTGCGTCACTCGCGCCATAGTCTTGTGTCGCCGTGATGGCCCTAACAGAACGTTTCACGCAGAGGCGCAGAGGAACCGAGAGAACGTCAACCGCAGTTCTCTCGGTTCCTCCGCGTCTCTGCGTGAGACGTTCCCGTAGAAGCTTGGGCAACACGAAAGACCCACGCCGGCCTAGAGCCGGCGGCGCACCGCGCTGGCGCCGGAGCGGATCACGGCCCACGCGACCAGCAGGAGCGCCGCGATGAGGAGCAGGTGGATGGCGAAGCCCACCACCTTGAACACCACCAGCGCCAGCACCCAGAGCACCACCAGCAGGCCCGCGAGCGCCAGCAGCAGCTTGAACCCCACTCCGTTCATTATCCTCCTCCTCTTCCCCCGGTTCCGCCGATCAGAACGGCATCCCCAGCGTCACGTAGAACATCCCCCGCTCGCCCTTCGCATACGCGCCGGTGAAGGTGCGCCCCAGCGTCTGCAGCGAGAGCCCGCCGCCTACGGAGGTGTGCCAACCGCCGGGCGAGGCGCCGTCCACGTACACGCGTCCGGCATCCGCGAGGCCGTAGACGCCGACGTGGAAGCGGGCCAGCCCCAGGTTGAGGTACGCCAGCCGCTCCCGCACCTCGGCCGAGCCGAAGACCGCCGCGTCGCCGCGGAAGCGCTGGTAGGCGTAGCCGCGCAGGTTCATCGGACCGCCCACGAAGGCGCTCTCCTGGAAGGGGTAGTGGCCCATCGCCTGCTGCCCCCCCACGCGCAGCGCCAGCGTGGGGCCGAACGCGCCGGGGACGGTGCCGTAGCCCGCCACGAAGCCCTCCATCCGCCCGAAGGGGCCGGCGAGGTCCGAGCCCCAGCCGGACCCGGTCACCTCCGCGCGCAACCCGTGCCGCGGGTCGGCCACGGTGTCGCGCAGGTCGAGCGCCGCGCCGCCCTCCGCGCCCGCCTGCCAGAAGGTCTCGTCGCCGAGCAGGGCGCCGTGCGGCGCGGCCACCACGTCGGGGTTGGTCCACTTGGCGGCCGGGCCGGCCCAGAGCCGCAGACCCCGCGACGGGTGCAGCTCGTAGGCGACCTGGCCGCGCACCTGGGTCTGGTCCACCTCGTAGACGTCGCGGACCGGGTCCTTCGGGCTCTGGTTGCCGAAGCCGTGGAAGCGCACGTCCTCGAAGTTCGACCCGCGCGCCTGCGCCCAGACGAGCGCGGGACGGTTGGTGATGGCGCGCTCGTAGCGCGCCATCCCCCCGAACCCGTTGCGCTCCAGTGGCGCCCAGAGCGCGCGGAGGCTCACCATCACCGCCTGCGGGGCGCGCCGGAAGCCGTAGCGCTCCCAGGTGGGACCCACGCCCACCACCGGGCCGATGTTCAGCTCCCAGTTGGCGTAGATCCCGGTGAGGGTGCTGGAGGTCCCCCAGTCGCGCGCCGGCGGGGGGTTGCCGGTGAGCGAGGTGGGACGCGGGGGCGACCAGGGGTGGTCGTCGACCTTCGCCTCGTGCCGCGGGTCGAAGCCGTTGGTGCCGCTGTCGTCGTAGAGCACGGTGCGGCGCCCGCCGCCGGCGGTGGACTGGTCGCCGAGCTGGTCGTCGCCCCGCCCGCCGATGATGCGCACCATCATGCCGCGCCTGGGCGAGGCGCCGCGGACCACGGCCGCGTCGTCGCCGCCGTGCAGGTAGAGGCGCACCTCGCGCGTCTCGCCGGGGACGAAGCGGCGGTGGAAGAAGGCGGGGCCGTCTCCGCTCGCGGCGCGCACCGTGACCTCCACGCCGCCGTCGGGAAGGCGCACCACGTCGGCCCGCTCGGGCGCGTCGGTGGCGTGCACGTCGACCTCGCGCGCCACGAGGGCGTACAACTCCGCCGCGGCGGCGGGGAGGGCGTCGCGGCGCGCCTTGAGCGCGGCGGCCAGCTCCTCGCCCTCGCGGCGCACGTACTCCGGCGGCATGCGGCGCACGGCGGAGTCGATCACCGCGTCGGTGAGGCGCGAGCGGAGGGTGGCGGCCGTGCTGTCCCACACCTCGCGCGGCAGCCCGGCTAGGAGCAGGCGGTCGAGCTCCGCGGGCTGCATGTGGTAGCGCTTGATGTTGTCGTACTCCGGCTCGAACTGCACCAGGATCGGCGTCATGCCGCGGCCGATGGAGGGGATCAGGCCGTGGTTGTCGTTGAAGGCGTTGTCGCGGTCGCGGGGGATGGGGCGCCACCACCGCACGCCGCCCGCGTCGAAGCGGGCCCAGCGCCACTGGTCCCAGTGCCGGTCCCAGTCGCCGAGGAACACGTCCATCAGCCGCGCGGTGAGGAAGTTCCGCGCGTCGACGCGGTTCTCGGGGCTCGCCTCGATCAGCTTGCGCAGCTCGTCGGACGCCTTCACGTCCCGCGCGCCGGCGAACCCGTCCGTCGGGCGCTCCTCGAGCATTCCCAGGCGCCCGCGGAACGCCTGGCGGTGCTCGCCCAGGAAGGGGTGGTCGGGGAGGACGAAGTAGCGCGGCGTGGAATGCAGCACCCCGGCGGCGTCGAGGAGCGGCGGCACCACCAGCGCCGAGGCGGGGTGCTTGGCGCTCACCAGGTCCTGCACCACCGACTGGGGGAGGGTGCCGCGGAAGTCGCGCGGCAGCCCCGGGCTCACGTTCTTGTCGACGGAGCGGAACTGGTACGCGCGGCCGTTCCTCCCCTGCAGGCGCAGCGATTCGGTGGAGAGCCCGCCGCCCTCCTTCTCCACGGTGAGGCCGCCGGCGAAGGTGTCGGGATCCAGGACAGGGACGGCGATGGTCGCGATCCACAGCGGCCGGTACCCCTCGGCGATGAAGAGCCGGTGGATCGCGCCGGCCTTGTAGCGGGCGCCGGCGGCGAGGCGCACCGACTCGCCGGGGCGCTGCGCCGCCACGGCTCCGGCGGCGGACGCCAGCAGCAGAAGGGCGCACCACGGCGCCCGCATCCAACGAGATCTGGCAGTCATTTCGCGAGGAGGTCCGGGTGCGCCTTCCTGTCCGCCCGGAGGTGCGCAGGGCGGCGCGGGTGTGCAGCGTGCGTCAGCGGACGGAACATCCATGCCGCGGCGTGGTGCGCGCCCGCCTCAGCCTCAGCGGCCGTGGCGCAGGGGCGGGCGAGCGGACGCCCGCGCGAGACCGCTCAGGCCCGTTCCCTCACGCCCGCCAGCCGGCCGCGTCGAGGCGCCGGTCCAGGTCGTAGGCGGCGCTGATCAGGGCCAGGTGGGTGAAGGCCTGGGGGAAGTTGCCCAGGTGCTCGCCGCTGGGGCCGAGCTGCTCGGCGAAGAGCCCCAGGTGGTTCGCGTAGCCCAGCACCTTCTCGAACACGAAGCGCGCCTGCTGCAGGTCGCCCCCGCGCGAAAGGCACTCGGCGTACCAGAAGGAGCAGATGGTGAAGGTCCCCTCGTCGTCGCGGAAGCCGTCGGTCTCGCCGCCGCGCACACGGTAGCGGCGCACCAGCGAGTCCTCCACCAGCTCCTCCGTCACCGCGCGCAGGGTGCTCCGCCAGCGCGGGTCGGTGGGGCCGATCACGCGCAGCAGCGGCATCAGCAGCACGGACGCGTCCAGCTCGTCGCAGCCGGCGTACTGCACGAAGGCCTTCCGCTTGGGGCTCCACATCTCATCGAAGATGCTGCGGTAGATGCGGTCCCGCACGCGCAGCCAGCGCACCAGCGGCGCGGGCAGGCTGCGGCGCTGCGCCAAGCGGATGGCCCGGTCGACCGCCACCCAGCACATCACCCGCGAGATGAGGTACGGCCGCACCCCCGCGCGCACCTCCCAGATGCCGTGGTCGGGGCGC
>DASYJZ010000820.1:0-2468 GCA_035995965.1 Longimicrobium sp.
CACCTGCCGGACTACGCGCGCACGCTGAAGAAGTACGCCAGCCTGCTGAAGCCCGGCGGCCGCGTGTGCCTGGACGCGAGCGCCACCCGGCGGAAGTACGACGTCTCGGCCTTCTTCGAGAAGCACATCTTCTCCGGCAACGGCTCGCCGGTGTGCATCCACGACTACCTGGGCGAGGTGGCGCGGTCGCCGTTCAGCGTGCTGGGGGTCTACAACGACACCCGCAACTACGAGCTCACCACGCGCCACTGGGCCGAGCGCCTGGACGCGCACCGCGACGAGGTGGAGCGGCGCTGGGGGAAGGCGCAGTACCGCCGCTTCCAGGTGTACCTGTGGGGGTGCGTGGACGGCTTCCGGCGCGACGTGGTGCAGGCGTACCGCTGGGTGCTGGAGCTGGGCGGCGGCGAGGGCCAGGGCTTCCACACCCGCGAGTCCTCCGCCACCGCCGCGGCGAAGCGGGTGCCGGCGCTGGCGATCGGGCCGACGGTGTAGAATCTCGCATTCAGCTACGGAAGTCTCTCACAGGGGTCACAGGGGTCACAGGGGTCACAGGGGTCACGTGGGAACTGCCCTGCGCCCTCCGTGACCCCTGTGATACCGATCCCCACGATCGATTGTGCATTCGTGCAAGCCCCGCAAGACGTCATCCTGAGGCCGACCTCATCTCATCCTTCTATCCGGCAAAGACTTGGCAGGCCGAAGGATCTATAGCCGGCCCATCGATACATTCCGGCAACGCACAGCCAGTCGCGGAATCTGGTATGAGAGGTTCAGCTGTGCCAACGCTACGGGAAGGATTTCGGGGATGAGCGAACGCGAGGCGGTGGTGATCGGCGCGGGGGTGGCGGGGCTCACCTCCGCGCTGCGGCTCGTAGATGGCGGCTGGCGGGTGCGGGTGTGGGCGGCCGAGCCGCCGGAGCGCACCACGTCCGCCGTAGCGGCGGCGATCTGGTACCCGTACCGCGTCGGGCCCGTCGACCGGGTCGAGGCGTGGGGGCGGCGCAGCTTCGCCGTCTTCAGCGAGCTCGCCGACGATCCCGAGACCGGCGTGCGGATGGCGCCCGGGACGGAGCTGCTGGAGGTGGGCGGGGAGCCGTCGAAGGTGCCGGGATGGGCGGCGCACATCGCCGACTTCCGCGTGGCGAACGCCGACGAGGTGCCGCCCGGTCGGGTGGGGTGGACGTTCACCGTGCCCGTCATCGACACGTCCGTATACCTCCGCTGGCTGAGCGGCCGGTTGCATCGCAGGGGTGTGTCGATCGAGATCTGGCGCGTGGGCTCGCTCGCCGAGGCGGCGGAAGCGGCGCCGCTGGTGGTGAACTGCTCCGGGCTGGGCGCGCGCGAGCTGGCCGGCGATGCTGCGCTGCGGCCCGTGCGCGGGCAGGTGGTGCGCGTCGAGAACCCGGGGCTCACCCGCTTCTGGCTGGACGACTGCAACCCCGGCGGGCTCACCTACATCGTGCCGCGCCGGGGCGACTGCATCCTGGGCGGCACGGACGACGAGGGCGAAGAGGACGCCTCTCCCGACGCCGCCACCGGCGAGGCGATCCTGCGCCGCTGCGTGGAGCTGGAGCCCGCGCTCGCCGGCGCGCGGGTGCTGGAGCACCGCGTCGGCCTGCGCCCCTGGCGTCCCGAGATCCGGCTGGAGGCGGAGACACTCCCCGGCGGCGCGCGCGTGATCCACAACTACGGCCACGGCGGCGCCGGCGTCACGCTCTCTTGGGGATGCGCCGAGCGCGTGGTGGAGCTAGCGAGCAGCTGAGGAGGGCCGTTCCTGATCTCAGGATGACGTTCCGGTTTCGGCGCATGAGGAGGATTGGCTGGCTCCCAGCCTGGAAAGCGGTGGCGTCAACGCCGGGTGTTCAAGGGGCCCTTGGATCATGCTTGACAATAAAAGTTGTCAAGGCTATCATCTCCTCATGCTCGATATCCAAGTCATCGATGATCCGGCGGCGGCGACGGTGGCCCTGGAGCCCATCCGAAGCCGACTCCTCTCCGAGCTGGCCGCGCCCGCCTCGGCGGCGACGTTGGCCACGCGGGTCGGCCTGGCTCGGCAGAAGGTCAACTACCACCTGCGCGCGCTGGAGGCGCACGGGCTGGTGCGGCTGGCCCAGGAACGCAAGTGGGGCGGGCTGACGGAACGGCTGCTCGTCGCGACGGCCGCTTCCTACGTCGTTTCGCCGAGCGCCCTGGGCCCGGTCGCCGTCGATCCCGATCGGGAAGTCGATCGGCTGTCCGCGAGCTATCTCATCGCCCTGGGCGCACGGGTCGTCCGCGAGGTGGGCGATCTTGTTCGTCGTGCGAAAGAGACGGGCAAACGCCTGGCGACCCTGGCGGTGGATACCGAGGTTCGCTTCCGGTCGCCGACGGACCGGGCGGCTTTCAGCCACGGACTCACCGAGGCCATCACCAAGCTCGTTTCGAAGTACCACGACGAATCCGCCCCCGGCGGCCGCGCGCACCGCCTG
>DASYJZ010000821.1:0-4974 GCA_035995965.1 Longimicrobium sp.
GTCCATTCCAGACGGATCTCTCTCGTCGGTGGTTCCGGAGCCCGCGCGGCTCCTCCTCAGGATCTCCCGCTGGCTGGTCCCCCGGTTCGCAGAAGATCGGCTCTACTCCCGCTCCAGATCCTTGTTCTCCGCGCACACAGCCGCAGCCCTCTCCGCATCCCGCGCTCTTTCAGCCCGGGCGGATGCTCGCGCCTGCAGGTTTCGCGAATGGCGCACTGAGGGTGAAAGCGGAGCACGCGATATCCCGCCCCGCGGGGGGCGGTCAGAACGCGCCGGGTTCCGGCGCGACCCGCGAAACGTCGAACGTGCGGAAGGTGCCGCACCGACGCCTTTTCGAATCACGTAGCAGCAGGAGTAGGAGATGGCCCGCTCGACCGGCAAAGTGAAGTGGTTCAACGACGCCAAGGGGTTCGGCTTCATTGAACACGAGGGTGGCAGGGACCTGTTCGTCCACTTCTCCGCCATCAAGCAGGAAGGCTTCAAGACCCTCACCGAGGGCGAGGCCGTGGAGTTCGACATCGTGGAGGGCCCTAAGGGTCCCGCCGCGGAGAACGTCGTCCGGGTCGGCGCGAACTCCTGAGCCGGGCCGCTCCACCGATGCGCGGGAGGCCGCCCCTCGGGGCGGCCTTTCCGTTTCCGCAATCATCCAGAACTCGCGGCTCCAACGGCACGCAGTCCGCCTTCACGGACACCCACGGCAGAACCGGGTCAGCCCGGGAGCGCGACGGCGGCCAGACTCCATCTTCACGCCGGGCGGATGGATGGGTACGTTCAGGGATCGGCCCTGAATCGCAAGACGGAGGACGAGTGCAGCCAGTGGGCGGAAGATACACGCGCGTCGCCATCATCGGCAGCGGCTTCGGCGGGCTGGGGACGGCGATCCGGCTGCTGCAGGAGGGGATCGACGACTTCGTGCTGCTGGAGCGCGCGGACGAGGTCGGCGGCACCTGGCGCGACAACACCTATCCGGGGTGCGAGTGCGACGTGCAGTCGCACCTGTACTCCTTCTCGTTCGCGCCCAACCCCGACTGGACCCGCAGCTTCTCCCCGCAACCCGAGATCCAGGCGTACCTGAAGCGCTGCGCGACGGCGTTCGGCGTGCTCCCCCACGTGCGCTTCGGGCACGAGGTGCTCGGCGCCGCGTGGGACGGCGACGCGAACGTCTGGCGGATCGAGACGTCGAAGGGCGCCCTCACCGCGTCGGCGCTGGTGATGGCATCGGGCGCGCTGAGCGATCCGCTGATCCCCGCGCTGCCGGGGCTGGACGGATTCCGCGGCCGCGCCTTCCACTCCGCGCGCTGGGACCACGGCTTCGACCTCGCCGGGAAGCGCGTGGCGGTGGTGGGGACCGGCGCGTCGTCCATCCAGCTCGTCCCGGCGATCCAGCCGCTGGTGGAGAAGCTGACCATCTTCCAGCGCACGCCACCGTGGATCGTTCCGCGCCAGCAGAGCGAGCTGGGCCCGCGGCGGCATCGGCTCTACCGCCGCTTCCCGGCAATGCAGCGGGTGGCGCGCGGAGCCATCTACCTGGCGCGCGAGGCCTTCGTGGTCGGCTTCCGCAGGCCGGGGGTGATGCGCCTCGCTGAGGCCATCGCCAGGCGGCACCTGGAGAAGAGCATCGCCGATCCCGCGCTGCGCGCCAACCTGACCCCGAAGTGGCGGATCGGCTGCAAGCGCATCCTCCTCTCCAACGACTACCTCCCCGCGCTGGCGCAGCCGAACGTGGAGGTGGTGACGGCGGGGATCGCGGAGGTGCGCGCCCACTCCGTGGTCTCCGCCGACGGGGTGGAGCGGCCGGTGGACGCGATCGTTTTCGGCACCGGCTTCGTGCCGACGGACCCGCCGCTCGCGCCCCACATCCGCGGCCGCGACGGGCGCTCCCTCGCCGAGGCGTGGGGGGGAAGCCCGAAGGCGCACGTGGGGACCACCGTGTCCGGCTTCCCCAACTTCTTCCTGCTGATGGGGCCGAACACCGGGACGGGCCACACGTCCGTGGTCTACATGCTCGAGGCGCAGATCGAGCACCTGCTGGCCGCCCTGCGGCACCTGCGGGCGACGGGCGCCGCGGCGCTGGAGCCGCGGGACGAGGCGCAGGAGGCGTTCGTGGCGGCCATCGACCGGCGGATGGTGGGGACGGTGTGGACCTCGGGCGGGTGCGTGAGCTGGTACCTGGACCGCACCGGGCGCAACTCGGCGCTCTGGCCCGACTTCACCTGGCGCTTCCGCCGCCGCGTCGCCCGCCTGGACCCGGCGGAGTACCTGACCATCGGATCCGCGGCCGAGCCGGCCGCCGCGGGAGGGTAGCCGCCGTGGCGACGCCTCCCGCCGATCGGCCCCTGCGCCTCGGCGACCGTGTCGAGCAGATCGTCGCGCGCGTGCTCGTCCGCCTGCCGCCGCGGCTGCAGCTCCTCCTCTCCGGCGAGCCAGCGGTCACGGTGGACGGGCAGACGCTCGACCCGCACGTGCAGCTCGTGCGCGCGCTGCGGCGGCGGCGCAACCGCGGTGGCCTGTGCGAGCCCACGCCGGAGAAGGCCCGCGCGCGCTTCCGCCGCGAAGGCGTGCTCTTCCGCGGACCCGTCACGTCCGTCGGCTCGGTGCGCGACTTCGACATCCCCGGACCGGGCGGTCCCCTGCGCGTGCGCCACTACCTGCCGGACGCGCGGAAGCCGCGGCCGCTGACGGTGTACCTGCACGGCGGCGGCTACGTGATCGGCGACCTGGACACGCACGACGAGGCGTGCCGCATCCTCTGCCGCCACGCCGGCGTGCACGTGCTGAGCGTGGACTACCGCCTCGCCCCCGAGCACCCGTTCCCCGCCGCGCTCGACGATACGCTCGCGGCGCTGCGGTGGGCGCAGGCGCACGCGGCGGAGCTCGGCGCGGACCCGGCGCGCATCGCGGTGGGCGGGGACAGCGCGGGCGGGAACCTGGCCGCGGTCGCCGCGCAGCTCACCGTGCGCGACCGGCCGCCGTTCGCGCAGCTCCTGATCTATCCGCCCACGGACTCGGAGACGCGCCGGCCGTCGCAGACGCTGTTCAGCGAGGGCTGGTTCCTCAGCCAGGGAGACCGCGACACCTTCGCGCGCCACTACCTGGAGGGGACGGGGGTCACCGGCCGCGACCCGCGTGTCTCGCCCCTGCTCGCGACGGAGCTGTCGGGGCTGGCGCCGGCGCTGGTGGTCACGGCCGGCTTCGACATCCTCCGCGACGAGGCCGAGGCGTACCGCGATGCACTCGAGGAGGCGGGAACGACGGCGCGGCTGACACGCATTTCGGGGCACGGCCACGGCTTCCTGCACATGACCGGCGTGTCGCCCGGCGCACGCGCGGCGATGGTACGGATGGCTGAGGATTGGCGGGCCCTGCTGGAGGAGGTCGGCCGCGGCTGACCCCCGTGGACCGCCGGGGTGGGAGCCGCCGGGTTGGAAAGCGCCGGGTTGGAAACCCGGCGCTGGAACGGCACGAAGTCCGCCTTCGCGGACTGCACCTCGGCCTTCGTGTACGAGGCGGCGTACAGCGAGGACTCGGTGTACCAACCTCGCGCGAATGCCTTCCTGAGTGCTGCTGTCGCCCGCGCGTAAGCCGCAGCGTCGAGGGCCGGTAGCCGGGGGATGGAGAAGCGTCGGCGCGTCGGCTACAACGCCATTCGCCCCATCCGCAGGACCGCATCCTCCGAAAAGGAGCTCAGACGCATGCTGCATCCCATCTCCGGAAAAGTCGTGCTGGTCACCGGGCCCGCGCGGGGGATCGGGGAGGAGACGGCGCGGCAGCTCGCGGCACGGGGGGCGCGGCTGTCGCTGGCGGGGATGGAGCCGGAGCGGCTGGCGGCGCTCGCGGACGAGCTCGGCCCGACGCACGCCTGGTTCGAGTGCGACGTCACCGACCAGGCGGCGCTGGACCGCGCGGTCGCCGGCACGGTGGAGAAGCTCGGTGGGATCGACGTGGTGGTGGCGAACGCCGGGATCGCGAGCAACGGCACCGTCGCCGTCACGCCGGTCGAGGCGCTGGCGCGCACCATCGAGGTCAACCTGATCGGCGTGGTGCGGACGGTGAGCGCCACGCTGCCGCACGTGACGGAGCGGAAGGGCTACTACCTGCTGGTGTCGTCGGCCGCGGCGCTGGCGGCGCTGCCGGGGCTCTCGGCCTACGCGGCGTCGAAGGCGGGGGTGGAGTTCTTCGGGAACGCGCTACGGCTGGAGGTGGCGCACAAGGGCGTGGACGTCGGCATCGCGCACCCGGCCTGGATCGACACCGACCTGGTGCGCGACACGAAGCTCGACCTGCCGAGCTTCAACTCCATGCTGCGGACGCTACCGGGCCCGTTCGGCTCGTTCACGTCGGTCGCGGAGTGCGCGGAGGCGTTCGTCGACGGCATCGAGCGGCGCAGGCGGAAGGTGTTCGTGCCGAAGTCGCTCGCGCCGCTCTCGGCCGTGCGCCAGATCTTCTCGAGCCGGCTCGCGGACCGCCTCACCGGGCGCACGGCGCGGCGCATCATCCCGCGGCTGGAGCGCGAGGTGGCGGCGCTGGGGCGGTCGTTCGGCGAGCACTGCGTGGAGACGGATCGCCGCGTGTGACTGGCGTGGCGGAAGCTCCTCTTGCGACCCGAGACAGGGTGCGGCGGTTTCCTTATCGTGCGTACGATTCTGGAGCGGACCTCGGTAACCCCGGTGCACCGGCTCGTTTCCGACCGCCTGACGGCGCTCAGTCGCTGTTCCTGTGCTGATATAAAAGCACGATGTCGGAGAACTGAACCACGCCTGTATTGGCCGTCGTAGCTTTGAACTCCACGGTGTTGGGCGTCGAAAGCCACACGTCCTTTCGCGCGACGACGTGCATTGAGAAGTACTGGTTTCCCGTGAAGGTTCTGGAAAACACGTCTTTCTTATTGATGAAGATATGAGTCGCGTCTAAGAAGTCCGGTGGCGAAGCATCCGCGTCGTCATGCGAAAGCGGCGGAAGGGATGATCCGATGGC
>DASYJZ010000822.1:0-7201 GCA_035995965.1 Longimicrobium sp.
CCACGTTCACCGTGGCCGCGAAGGTCATCGGGGTGGTGACCACCTCGTCGCCGGGCCCGATCCCCAGCGCCAGCAGCGCGGCGTGCAGCCCCGCCGTGCACGAGTTCAGCGCCACCGCGGCGGGCGCGCCGGTGAAGCGGCGGAACTCGCCCTCGAACTCCTGCGTCCGCGGCCCCGCCGAGAGCCACCCGGAGCGCAGCGTCTCGGTCACCGCCGCGATCTCCTCATCGCCGATGCTGGGGCGCGAGAAGGGGAGGAACTCGGCGCGGCGGAAGCGGGGCGGCCCGCCCTCGGCGCAGGGCGCGAGGGCGGGTGAGGGCGGGGCGTTCGCGGCCGCACTGCGGAGTCGGGACACGCGTTGCCGGGTGGTGGAAGGAAAGTCCGTTCAGGGCCGCTCGATCACGCCGAGATGGTGCGTGCACAGGAACGGCAGCTTCTCCAGCATGTGGCAGGCCATCCAGGAGTACGGGGCCAGCCGGCGCGCCACGGGGGGCGCCAGCCCGGCGCGCTTCAGGGTCACCCGGCACCCCGGGAACAGCGCGCGGACCTCGCGCGGCGTCACCGCCTTGACGTCGGGGTTGCGCGGGTTGTCGACGTGGAAGTCGTACCACAGCACCGCCCCGCCGGGCCTCAGCACCCGCAGCATCTCGGCGGCGATGCCCCGGCGGGTGGCGGCGGCGAGCACGGAGGTGAACACGGTGGACTGGAGGACGAGGTCGAAGGCGGCGTCGGGATGGGGGATCGCGGTGGCGTTGGCGACGTCGATGCGCACTCCCGGGGCGGAGAGGCGGCGCGCCTCGTCCACGCGCGCGGGGATCAGGTCGATGGCCGCGATCCGCGCGGGGTCGGCGCCCCACTGCACCAGCGAGCGCAGCCAGCTCCCGGTGCCGCACCCCACCTCCAGCACGTCCTGCCCGCGCAGCGGCAGCCGGCCCCGCTCGCGCAGCATCCGCAGCAGCGCGCGCTCGCGCGACTGCACCAGGAAGAGCTGCCCCGGGTTGCTCCACTCGTAGCGCGGGTCGGCGGGCTCGCGCCGGGCGAACGCCCGCAGCACGCGCGCCTCCTCGCCCTCGCCTGACGCCTGCGCCACTGCCACCGCCGCGGGCTCGTCGCTCATCCCTCCGCCTCCCGCTCCAGCAGGTCGATGAAGGCGCCGCAGATGGCCGGGCGGCCGAAGCGCGCCTCCGCCGCCCGGCGGCCGTTCGCGCCCAGCCGCGCGCGCAGCCCGGGGTCGCCGGCGAGCGTGCGCAGCGCCTCCGCCAGCCGCGGCGGATCGCCGGGGGAGACGACCACGCCGGCGTCCGCGTCACGCACGATCTCCGCGGTCTCGCCCGTGGCGGCCACCAGCACCGGCCGGCCGCTCGCCATCGCCTCGTACAGCTTCGACGGTACGGCGCCCGGGAGCGTCGTCGCGAGCGGCACCAGCACCACGTCCGCCGCGGCAAGCAGCCCGGGGACACGATCGCGAGGAACGGCGTCGAGCAGCGTCACCGAGCCCAGCCCCCGGGAGCGCGCCTCGGCGGCCAGCGCCTCCTTCTCCGGCCCGTCGCCGATGAGGACGATACGCAAAAAGGGCAGATCTCGCAGCGCATCCGCCGCGTCCAGCAGTTGACGCAGCCCCTGCGCGAGACCGTGCAGCCCCGCGTACACCGCCACGCATCCCCCGTCCCCTCCCAGCAGCGCCCGCGCCTCGCCGCTCCCGCGGTCGGGGTGGAAGGCGGCGGTGTCGACCCCGTTCGACAGATGGACCGTCCGCGTCCCCGGGAAGCGGCGGGCGACGTCCGCCACGATCTCGCGCGACTGCCCCGCCACCATCCACGCCGAGCGGTAGCAGAACGCCTCCAGCCGCATCGCGAGCCGGTGTGCCGGGCCCCCAGGCCGCAGCGCGCCCAGGCGGACGGCGCTCGCCGGCCAGAGGTCGGAGACGTTGAACACCAGCCGGGCGCCCTTCACCCGCGCCAGCGCGACCGCCGTCGGCCCCAGCAGCAGCGGCGGACTCTCCACCAGCAGGAACTCCGCCCGCGGGAGCTTCGCCGTCCCCGCCACCGCGGACGAGAGCGCGAACGACAGGTAGCTCGCCACGCGCGGAACGAACGCGGTCCGCCGGGTGGGATGGATCCACGCGCGCATCACCTCCACGCCGTCCACCCGCTCGCGGCGGAACACGCCCCCGTAGCGCGGGTCCACCCGGCCGGCGGGGTAGTTCGGCATCGCCGTCAGCACCGTCACCTCGTGCCTGCGTCGCGCGAGCGCCGCCGCCAGCGCGGAGAGCCTCCCCTGCGGCGCGCCCATCTCCGGCGGGTAGTACTGGGTGAGGATGATCACGCGCATCGGCGGTCCCGCAAATTGTCACACAGAGGGACCAGAGGAACCAGAGGAAACAGCCTCCGGTTCCTCTGGTCCCTCTGCGTGAGATGGTCGTTTAAGCTCGGCCACGAGCCGCTCCAAGTGCCGCGCGCGGGTGAAGCGCGCCTGGAACCGTTCCAGCGCGGCCCGGCTCATCGCCTCGTAGCGCCCGGGGTCGCGCACCAGCCCCTCCACCGCGGCGGCGATCGCCTCCGGGCTGCCGTACGGAACCAGCACGCCGGTCACGCCGTCGTCCACCAGCTCGGGGATGGCGCGGAAGTCCGTCGACACCACCACGCACCCGTGCGCCATCGCCTCGATGATGGACACCGGCTGCCCCTCGTTCTCGTACGCCGTGGGGAGGACGAAGACGTGCGCCCCCTCCAGCGCGGCGCGCTTCGCCGCGCCGGTGCTCACGCCGTGCCAGCGCACCGCGTCCTCCAGCCCGTGCTCGGCGACGAAGGACTCGAACAGCGCCCGGCCGTGCGCCGCGCTCCTCACTCGCGAATCGTCGGCGCTGGCCATGAAGGCGCCGTGGAAGTCGTAGCGCACCGCGTCCGCGCCCAGCCGCTCGCGCAGCAGGCGGACGGCCGCGAGCACGTCGAGGTATCCCTTGGACGCGATCAGGTTGGAGAGGTAGAGCAGGCGCACCGGCTCGCCCGCGGGGAGCGACTTCGGCGCCGCGTGGGGCTCGCCCGCCTCCGGGTAGCCGTTGGGGACCACGGCGACGCGCCCGGCGACCGCCGGCTCGAAGCCGAACACCGGGCGCAGCCGCTCCCCCAGCACCAGGATGCGGTCCGCGCGCCGGAGCGTCGCCCGCACCAGCGCCCGCAGCGGACGCGGCTGCGCGGCGTGGAAGCGGTCGTAGTTGCCTCCCTTGAGATGCAGCACCACGCGGTGCCCGAACAGGCGGGCGTAGTGGACCATCGCGCAGTCGCGCAGGAACCCCGGGAGGGACTGGGAGATGGTGAGGTAGACGGTGGTGCGGCGTCCCGCCGCGACGCGCAGGAAGCGGCCCAGCGCCGCCGCGTATCCGCCCAGGCGGCGCGGGGTGACGGCGCCCACCTGCTCCCCCGAGCCGAGGGCCAGGTTCACCACGCGGCAGGGTACGCCCAGCCGCTCCATCTCCTCCACCAGCATGGCGAAGGAGAGCGTCTGCCCGCACACCGGCGGCGGGAGCGGGCCCGCCAGGATCAGCGGGGGCGCGCCCGGTGCGTCTGCGGCGAGGGAGCGCGAGGAGCTCGCGGCCATGGAGCGGCCTCGTTCAGGGCACGGCTGGGAACTGCAATCGGGGGGATGCGAGGCGTGCGGCCGGCTCAGCGCCCTCTCCGGCGTCGCTTCAGACCCCGGCGCGTGCGCTCGTCGAGCGTAAACCCGCTCCAGCGCCCGACGGCAGGCTACACGGGTGCTTCGACCGGAGGGCGCGGGGCGAGCATCCGCCGGACGCGGGCCAGGTCGTCGCGGCGCAGGATGAGCACGTCGAGCGGGCTCTTTCCCGAGACGCGCACGTAGTAGCCCACGAAGACGATCGCCTGCGCCGTGTATACCACCGCCGTGGCCCACGCGGCGCCCAGCAGCCCGTAGCGCGGCACCAGCAGCAGGCACGCCACCACGTTCAGCACCAGCGTCATCGCCGAGATGGTGGTGTTCACCTCGGGCCGGCCGCGGCCGGAGAAGTCGTGCGCCACCACGTCGGTCACGCTCAGCGCCACCATCCCGATCAGCAGGATCTGCAGCGGCGCCACGGCGGGGAGGTACGCCGGCGAGTAGAGGATGCGCACCAGCGGCCGGCTGATCAGCAGGAAGCCCAGCGCGCACGCCACCGTGCTCCAGAACACCACCCGCGCCACCGTCGGCGTCGCGTCGGTGTGCCCGTCGGCCGACGACGCCACCCGCGGGAAGAGCACCGTCGAGGCCGCGCCCGAGATCATCCCCAGCCGCTCGGCGAAGAGCACGGCGATGGAGTAGAAGCCCACCGCCACCGGGCCGTGCCACCCGTTCAGGATGAGCATGTCCACGCGGTAGTTCAGGAACTGCATGCTGTTGGCGAGGAAGGCCTTGCTCCCGTAGCGCAGCGACGCGCGCAGGTAGCCCGGGTCGAAGCGCCAGCGCGCCCCCGCCAGCCCCGGGCGCAGGTACGCGAGCGTGCCCAGCGCCACCACCAGCGCCCCCGCCACGTTCGCCGCCACCGCCCCCCGCACCCCGCCGTGCAGCACCCCCACCGCCACCACCATCGCCACGAAGCGCGCCGCCACGTCCGCCGCGGTGGCCAGGCTCAGCGCGCCGAAGCGCTGCTGCCCGTGCAGCACCGCGCGCAGCGTGGTGCCCAGGTGGGTGACGGGGACGAGGAGGAGCGCGACCAGGAACACCGGCGGCGTGAGCCCCGGCATCAGCCGCGCTCCGAAGAGCCAGGCGAAGGCGGCGCCCACCGCCATCGCCGCCGCGCCGGCGGCCAGGCTGATGAGCACGCCGTTCACGATCACCTCGCGCAGCGCGTGCGTGCCGCGCGACACGTGGTAGATGGTGGCGGGCGCGAGCCCGCAGTTGGAGAAGGTGATGACGATGAAGGCGAAGAGCTGCGCGACCGCGTAGCTCCCGAAGCGGTCCGGGCCCAGGAGGCGCGCCGTCACGACGGACGTCGCCACCCCGAGTGCGAGCACGGCCAGGTTGGTGCCGAAGGTGAGCGCCACCCCGCGCGCGAAGCCCCGGCTCACCCCGCCCTCCCGTGGTGCGAGCGCCGCGGCGCCCTCACGCGGCCCCGCGCGCGGCGGGGCTCCCCGCCGGCTCCGCGGCGGCGGCGGGCCGCCGGGCCAGCACGTACGGCCCGAAGCGCAGCGCGCTCACCTCGAAGCCGTGGCGCTCCAGCAGCGCCACGATCTCGTCGCTCCCGCGGTTGCACTCCACCACCAGGTTCTCCACCCGCGCCAGGATCGGCTCCGCGCCGCGCAGCGCGGCCAGCTCGGCCCCCTCGATGTCCATCTTCACCATGCGGATGCGGGGGAAGCGCGCGCAGGCCTGCGCCAGCGTGGTGGCCGCCACCTCCCAGCTCGCCACGTTCGCCCCGCCCCCGTTCATCACCGACGCCATCCCGTACACCCCGGCGGGGACGCCGATGGTGAGCCGCTCCCGGCTCCCGTCGTGCACCGCCGCCTCCACCACCTCCACGTTGGCGAGCCCGTTCGCCTCCAGGTTGGTGCGGAGCTGCCGCGCCGTCCCCGGCGTCGCCTCGAAGGCGAGCACCTGCCCCGTCGCGCCGACCCGGCCCGCCGCGAGCACGGTGTAGTAGCCGACGTTGGCGCCCACGTCCACGAACACGTCGCCCTCGCCGAGCGGGGCGAGGATCGCCTCGTGCACGTCCATCTCGCCGCCGGGCATGGCGTTGTAGAGGTCGTCGGTGCCCGCGCGGAAGTGGAACCAGGCGCCCGACGCGGGGTCGAGCACGCGGCCCGAGAAGAGGGTGCGGGGCGAGACCGCGCGCCGCGGCGCCACCGTGGACAGCGCCAGGTCCGCCACCGCCGAGGCGATCAGCTTGGCGCGCACGGCGGCGGAAGGGGCGCGGACGCGGCGCAGCAGGCTCCACCAGATGTCCGCCCGCGTCGCCGGCCGGAGGAGAACGCGCTTCAGGACGCGCCTGACCGGAGCGGGAAGGAACGGGGCGGTCGGGAGCGACATGGATACGCGGATGCGGTTGTCTGCGCCGCGCCGGCACGACGCGGAAGGGGCCAGAATAGACCGGAACACCGGAGCCTGTCAACCGAAAAACGTCCCACGCAGAGCCTGAGAATGCCGTTGCCGTCCGGGCGAGGTCAGGCGCCGAGCAGCCCCCTGTCCGCGAGGTCGTCGATCAGCGCCTTGAGCCGCTCGGCGAGCTGCTGCGTGGTCGCCGTGCGCGTGTCGAAGGCCGCCCGCGTGGCCGTCCCCGTCGGCGTCCCCCAGCCGGGGGACTTCGCCAGGATGACGCCGTTGGCCACCACCCCGTCGCTGGCGGTGACCACGTTCCCCGCGACGGTGGGCGCCGAGATCCGGCCGTGCGTGACGGCGAGCGGGTCCTCGGACTGGATCACGTTCCCCACGATCCCCGAGCCCCGCGCCCGCAGGCGAAGCTGCTGGTTCCGCAGCTTCACGTGGCACCCCCGCACGAACTTGGGCCGTGCGTTCGGGTTCCTCGCCGGGTCGTAGTCGTCGTCCACCAGGCGCTCGACCCTGCCGATGACGGCCGCGTTGGGCGTGACGTCCAGGTCGCACCCCTCCAGCGCGGCGGCGCCGCTCAGCCGGACCACCGGGTGCGTGGGGGACCGGCCCATGTAGCTGTAGAGCCGCAGGCCGTACATCACCGCCCCGTCCAGGTGCAGCAGCCCTTCGAAGCTCTCCATGCTCCCGGTGTGGCGGAAGTCGACCCAGTTCTTCAGGCAGTGGATGGCGAAGGCGTACGGCCGGACCGATGGGAACTCGGGGGACGAGGCGTGGGAGGAGAGGAAGGCGTCGACCTGCATCGCCGCGCCGCCGTTCAGCCGCAGCGCCGGCCCCGCGATCCCGATCAGGCTGGAGAGGCCGGTGACGTTGATGGCCGCCGTGGAGGCGCCCCCCACGAGGATCCGTTTGTAGGTCGAGGCGAGGCCGTATCCACCGGCCGCGGTGGCGTTGTCCGAGGTCACCACCAGCCCGCAGTCGCCGCGCAGGTAAAGGTTGTGGTAGTTCGCCTCCTCCGCGCCGAAGTTGTAGACGGCGACGGTGCCATTCCCGTGGTTCGCGTCCGGGTCGGACTTCAGGCGGACGACCAGGTCGTGGAGGTTCACCCCCGACGCCGACTCGCCTGCGCTCGCCCGGGCGACCAGGATCCCGACCGTCGACGAGC
>DASYJZ010000823.1:0-2221 GCA_035995965.1 Longimicrobium sp.
GGCGCCCCCGGGGACCGCGCGGTTCCCGGGGGCGCCTTCCGTTCGCGAGCTGGGGGTCAGGGCACCGGGAAGTCGTGCGCCTCCATCACCAGCGAGTAGATGGCCGCGTGGTTGTTGTAGGGCGCCGCCGACCGGAACGAGGCCTCCGCGTCACCGTAGCCCTGGTCGCTGTCGCCGGTGGGCGTGTACCAGTCGCTGTAGTGCCAGTTGGACGCGCCCTGGGCGCTGGCCACCTGCGGAAGGGTGAAGATCACGGGGCCCTTGGGGAGCGTGAAGCGCACGAGCAGGTTGCACTGCCCGCCGGCGTTCTCGTCGTAGTACACGGCCTTGAGCCGGAAGCGCCGTACGGTGCCCGGCGCCGGGGACGGGAAGCTGCCGAAGGCGCCGATCATGGTTCCGCCCGGGCACGGCTTCCAGCCGCCGCCGTCCCTGCTGAAGCCCACTTCCGTCTGCGAGCCCTTGGGAAAGATGAGGTGGGAGTCGACGAGCGTGCTCACGCCGCCGAGGAGGGCCACGTCGGCGATGGTCACGACGGAGACGGCTTCGCGTTCGATGGTGCTCATGGTGCTCTCCATTCGTTCATTGTGAGGGGGGTGAAGCGGGATCCTTCGGGTCGTGCCGGCGGCGCCGCCGCCTTGGGGACTGGGTGAGGGCCGGGGGGCCGCGCTCGGTGCACATGGCTGCCGGAGGTGCGGGTGGCTGGGCGGGAGCCGGCGGGGTGTCCGCCGTGCCCCTCGCCGCATTGGAGGAACGCGGCCGCGGAAATTCCCCCCTCGGTTGTTCGCGCCCCCGCGCCGCGGTACCTTCCCCGCCGTTCACGGCCCCGAACGCGCGCCGCCGCCCGCATTCCCCCGCGCCACCCGCATGACCGACCGGCCGCCCGCCGAGCGCCTGCTGCTGGACCACCTGCCCTGGATCGAGCGCGCCTGCGCCGCGCTCGCGCGCAGGCACGGCCTGGCGGGAGACGAGGCGGACGACTTCCTCTCCTGGGCGCGGCTGCGGCTGCTGGAGGACGACTGCGCCATCCTGCGCAAGTTCCGCGGTGAGTGCGCGGCGACCACCTACCTGACGGTCGTGCTGGCTACCCTCTTCCGGAACTACCGGGTGCGCGAGTGGGGGAAGTGGCGCCCGTCCGCCGCGGCGAAGCGCGAGGGGCCTTTGGCGGTGCGGCTGGAGGCGCTGGTGAAGCGCGACGGCTTCCGGCTGGAGGAGGCGGCCCAGCGGCTGCGCACGGCCGGCGCCACCACCCTCTCCGACCGCGAGCTGGCCGCCCTGCTGGCGCGGCTCCCGGAGCACGCGCCCTCTCGCCCGCTGGCCGCCGGCGGCGGGGCGCTGTCCGAGGCGCCGGCGCCGGGATCGGCCGACGCCGCGGTGCTGGCGGAGCAAGCCGGCGCGCGCCGCGGCGAGGCCGAGGCCGCGCTGCGGCGCGCGGTGGAGCGGCTGGCCGCGCGCGATCAGGTGGTGTTCCGGATGCGCTTCTGGGAGGGGTTGAGCGTGGCGCAGATCGCGCGCGGGCTGGGGGTGCCGCAGAAGGGGCTGTATCGCCGCATCGAGCGGGCACTGGCGCGGATGCGGCGCGACCTGGAGCGCGGCGGCGTGTCGCGCGAGCAGGTGCGCGCGCTGCTGGACGAGGAGGCGGGGTGACGCGGGCGAAGGGCGACTTCGCCGCCGCGCGTCCCTCTAAGGGGAGCGATTCCCCGCGACGAGGAGGATGAGGGCTTGAACGGATCGCCGATCGACCCCGAGCGCCTCGGCGCGCTCCTCGACGGGCGGCTGACGGGGCGCGAGCGCGCCGAGCTGCTGGCGCGGGTGGCGGCGTCGGACGAGGGGATGGAGGTGTTCGCCGACGCGCTGGCCGTGACCGACGAGCTGGAGGGCGAGGACCGCCGCGCCGCCGAGGCGGCGGCGGACCCTCGCGTCCTTCCCTTTCGGTCGCCGGTCCGCCGCCCCGCCTGGCGTCCCGGCCCGCGGCTGGCGCTCGCCGCCTCTCTGGCCGCCGTGGCCGTGGGAGTGGCGGCGTGGGGGATCGGCCGCCGCGGGGCGGTTTCCGACGACCCCGGCCGCTACGCCGCGCTGCTGGCCCGCCCCGGCCTCCCCGCGGGATGGGACGCCGCACCCTGGACCGCCGCGCGCGCCGCCGGCGAGGCGCTGGCGCCCCGCGCCCGCGCGGTGCGGGTGGGCGCGCGCATCACCGACCTCGAGACGGCGGCCGCCGCGCGCG
>DASYJZ010000824.1:0-5294 GCA_035995965.1 Longimicrobium sp.
CACTGCTACACAAACGGCCTTGCATCCGGGGGAGCGGCGGGCTAACGTAGCGCGCGCTTTTTCCGTCCCGGCGGGACTCGCCGCGGAGCTGCGCGGCGAGCACGTGATCGTGGTCGACGACGTGTGGACCACCGGCGCCACCGCGCTCGCCTGCGTCGACGCGCTGCTCGAGGCGGGCGCACGGGTGGCGAGCGTGGCCACCTTCGCGCGCGTGGTGCCGGAGCTGGAGCGGCGTGCCGCACCGGCTCCGGAGTCGCTTTCAAGGGTTTTCTGAATCGTTCCCGGTCTCGCAAGAGCTAGCTGAAGGAGAGCCATGCCCATCCGCGTCGCCATCAACGGCTTCGGCCGCATCGGACGCAACGTGCTGCGCGCCGCCAAGCAGGCGGGCGCCACCGACATCGACTTCGTGGCCGTCAACGACCTCACCGACACCAGGACGCTGGGGCACCTGCTCCGGCACGACTCCGTGCACCGCCACTACCCCGGCACCGTCGAGGTCCGCGAGAACGCGCTGATCGTGGACGGCGACGAGGTGCGCGTGTTCGCCGAGAAGGACCCGGCCGCGCTCCCCTGGGGCGACCTGGGGGTCGACATCGTGATCGAGTCCACCGGCCGCTTCACCCACCGCGACGACGCCGCCAAGCACCTGCAGGGCGGCGCCAAGAAGGTCATCATCTCCGCCCCCGCCAAGAACGAGGACATCACCATCGTCCTGGGGGTGAACGAGGACAAGTACGACCACGCCAGCCACCACGTGGTCTCGAACGCGAGCTGCACCACCAACTGCCTGGCGCCGGTGGTGAAGGTGCTGCTGGACGAGTTCGGCTTCCGCCGCGGGGTGATGACCACGGTGCACGCCTACACCAACGACCAGCAGATCCTCGACCTCCCGCACAAGGATCTGCGCCGGGCCCGCGCCGCCGCCATGTCCATCATCCCCACCACCACCGGTGCCGCGAAGGCCACCGCGCTGGTGATCCCCGAGGTGAAGGGGAAGATCGACGGCGTGGCGATGCGCGTCCCCACCCCCGACGTCTCCATCGTGGACCTGGTGGCGGAGCTGGACCGCGAGGTGACCGCCGCGCAGGTGAACGACGCCTTCCGCGCCGCCTCCGAGGGGCGGATGAAGGGGATCCTCGGCTACGAGGAGGAGGAGCTGGTCTCGGTCGACTACACCGGCAACCCGCACTCCTCGATCATCGACGCGCCCAGCACCAACATCGTCAGCGGACTGGTGAAGGTGCTGTCGTGGTACGACAACGAATGGGGCTACTCCTGCCGCTGCGTGGACCTCGCCCGCTTCGTGGGCGAGCGCCTGAACAACAGCTGAGCGGGGTGATGCAGCGGGCATCGGCGCGTCGTGCCGATGCCTTCGATCTCCTCGCTGCAGGGCGAATGAATTCGCTGCAACGACCACGCGAAGTTGTTTCCGCGACGATGCGACTAAAGTCGCGGCTACAACTGCACGAAGTCCGCCTCCGCGGACTGCGGCCTGACGTGCGGCCGAGGTAGACGGGCACGCGACGGGCCGCGTGGCGGCCGTAGCGCGAGCAGCCTGCTGAACGCTGAAACAGCCGCGAGCGAAGCGAGCCTCTGTCCCTCCCCCAGGTTGTTTTGGGGGAGGGACCGCCGCGAAGCGGCAGGGAGAGGGCCACCGCGACCGCCGAAGCCAGGACAGTCCGTCGTCCCGATCCGATCGTCGCCCGATCGAACGCAGTTCATCAACCGAAGCGTCTGGATGAACAAGCTCACGCTGAACGACCTGCCGGAGCGCGCGCTGCGCGGCAGGCGCGTGCTGGTGCGTGTCGACTACAACGTCCCCCTCGACGCGGACGGGAAGATCACCGACGACACCCGCATCACCGCGACCCTGCCGACGCTCCGCCGGCTCATCGAGAGCGGCGCGCGGATCGTCCTCCTCTCCCACTTCGGGCGGCCGAAGGGGAAGGTGGTCCCGGAGATGTCGCTGCGCCCCTGCGCCGCGCGGCTGGGGGAGCTGCTGGGGCGCGAGGTCGCGTTCTCCGAGCAGATCGTCGGTCCCGAGGCCGTGGAGGCGACTCGCGCGCTGGGCGACGGGGACGTGCTGCTGCTGGAGAACACCCGCTTCCTCGCCGGCGAGGAGAAGAACGACCCGGAGCTGGCGCGGCAGATGGCGGAATTGGGCGAGGTCTTCGTGAACGACGCGTTCGGCGCCGCGCACCGCGCCCACGCGTCCACCGCCGGCGTCGCGGAGGTGATGAAGGCGCAGGGGAAGCCCGTGGTCGCCGGGCTGCTGATGGCGAAGGAGCTGGAGTACCTGGGCAGAGCGCTGGAGAACCCCGCGCGGCCCTTCGCCGCCATCCTGGGGGGCGCCAAGATTTCGGGGAAGATCGACGTGATCAACGCGCTCCTCCCCCGCGTGGACCGGCTGCTGATCGGCGGGGCGATGGCCAACACCTTCTTCCGCGCGATGGGGCTGCAGACCGGCACCTCGCTGGTGGAGGACGACCGCGTGGAGATGGCGCGCGGGCTGGTGGCGAGCTCGGGCGACAAGCTCGCGCTGCCGGTGGACTGCATCGTCACCGACCGCCTGGAGCCCGGCGCCGAGCGGCGCGTCGTCGCACGCGACGCCATCCCCGCCGACCGCATGGTCGCCGACATCGGCCCGGAGACGGTGGCGCGCTACCGCGCCGACCTGGCCGGCGCGAAGACGGTGCTCTGGAACGGCCCCATGGGCGTCTTCGAGGTCCCCGAGTTCGCCGACGGCACCCGCGGCGTGGCCGAGGCGGTGGCGCAGGCCACGGACGCCGGTGCCACCACCATCGTCGGCGGCGGCGACTCGGCGGCGGCGGTGAGCGAGCTGGGGCTGGAGGGCCGCATGTCGCACGTCTCCACCGGCGGCGGCGCGTCGCTCGAGTTCCTGGAGGGGAAGGAGCTCCCCGGCGTGGCCGTGCTGGACGAGCGGAGCGCGTCGTGAGCGCGCCGCTCAAGCCGGTGCTGGCCGGGAACTGGAAGATGAACCTGGGGCCCTCCGAGGCTGCGCGCTTCTGCGACGAGTTCCTGGCCGTCTGGCAGCCGCGCGACGACCGCAGCGTGGTCTTCTTCCCCCCCGCCATCTCCTTCGCGGCCGCGCGCGATGCCGTCCGCGGCCGCGCGGACGTGCGGCTGGGCGTGCAGAACGTGCACTGGGAGGCGGGCGGCGCCTTCACCGGCGAGACCTCGGTGGCGATGGCGGCCGACGCGGGCGCGGAGCTGGTGCTGGTCGGCCACAGCGAGCGCCGCTGGGTGTTCGGCGAGACGACGGAGGAAACGGTGCGGAAGGTGCGCGCGGTGCTCGAGGGCGGCCTGGTGCCGGTGCTCTGCGTGGGCGAGAAGATCGAGGAGCGCCGAGCCGGCCGCGCGGACGCCGTGGTCGCCAGCCAGCTCCAGCCCGTGCTCGAGGCCGTGTCGATGGACGAGGCGCGCTCGCTGGTGGTGGCCTACGAGCCGGTCTGGGCCATCGGCACCGGGGTGAACGCCACGCCGGACGACGCGGAGGCCATGCACGGCTTCGTGCGCGCCGAGCTCGCCGCGCGCTACGGCCGCAAGACGGCGGACGCGGTCCCCATCCTCTACGGTGGCAGCGTGAAGCCCGACAACGCCCCCGCCCTCCTCTGCGTCCCCGGCGTCGACGGCGTGCTGGTCGGCGGCGCCAGCCTGGACCCGCACGGCTTCGCGAAGATCTGCGGCGCCGTGTGAGCTTCCGCAGATGCCCACGGCAGGTTGACGAATTTGCGCATCCTGCTAAATTTCAGCGTTTTACGGCCCTGATCTCACCTCCGACGACCGGAAGCCCTTCGTGTTCACGCTTCTGCTGATTCTGCTCATTCTCGACGCCGTGGTCCTGATCCCCGTGGTCCTGCTGCAGTCCGGCAAGGGCGGCGGCCTGGCCGCGATGGGTGGCGGCGCGGGCACCGACACGCTCTTCGGCAGCCGGCAGGCGACCACCATCCTGACCAAGGCCACCTGGTGGAGCGGCGGGCTCTTCGTGGTGATCGCCTTCACGCTGTCGCTGCTGTCCACCCGAACGCAGGGGGGCTCGTCGATCCTGCGGCAGGGGCTGCAGCAGGGCGCCCCGGCCGCGCAGGCGCCCGCGTCGATCCCCGGGGTGACGCAGCCCGCCCCCGGCAACCAGGCGCAGGGCACCGGCCCCGTCCGGGCGGCCACGCCGGCCCCCGCGGCCACGCAGGGCGGCAACGACCCCGCGACGGCCGCCGCCGGCCAGCCCGCGGCGCCCCCCGCGCCGGCTCCGGCCCCGCGGCCCTGAGCTTCGACCGCTACGACCATGGTCCGAAAGCGGGCCGGCTTCCCCCCTCGCGGAAGCCGGCCCGCTTTCATTTGTTACGTGAAACAGGCCAGCATCGCGCACTCGCGGGGGGCCCCGGAGAGATCGCGCCACTCCTCTGCGGCTCCGCGGCTCTGCGTGAGGCGCCGTTTGCCGTTGCCTCAGCATCGGCCGTGCTACAGCCCCCGTAGCACGCTGCCATGCGCTGCGCCCGCCTTCCATCCCGGGAATGGAACTTGCGCCGGCCCGGCGGCGGCGGGGGACGTGCGCACCCCGCCGGACGGAAGCATGCGGCGCGCACCCAAACGCCTGGAGAACCAGACCGTGGGCCTGACCCGGAACACGTCGCGCGCGATGCAGCGCCAGATCGATCTTGCCACCGCGATGTCGCAGGAGAAGCTGCTGGACACCCACGTCCGCCACGTGCTCGCGCTGGTGGAGCTCGTGGCGGGGAAGCTCCCCTTCGACGCCGCCCTGGACATCTACGCGCGCATCGTGCAGCTGAACCCCGAGCAGGCCCGCAACGTGGGGAGCCGCGCCTTCGCCGAGCTGGGCCGCCGCACGGGGGTGGAGCGCACCGACGAGGTGGGCCTGCTCGAGGACGACGCCGCCGACCGCGAGGATGCCGCGCGCCCCGCGCCGGGCGAAGGCGGCCGCTTCGAGCAGGTGTTCTCGCGCGTGCGCCGCCGGGTGCGCGGGCGCGTGCACGACGACCTGCGCCACCGCATCAACCTGGCCGCCGCCCGCGCCGAAGACGACCTGTTCGAGCGGCACGTGGCCAACGCGCTCGAGTTCGCCCGGGCGCTGGCGGCCGAGGTTCCGCTGCACGAGTCGGTGGAGGTGTACCTGGAGACGCTGTCGGTTCCCGAGGGGGTGTCGGACGTGGTGTTCAACCGCGCGCTGCGGCGCGTGGCCGACCAGGAGCTGCCGCCGCTCGACGCCGCCGAGCCGGTGGCGGCGGGCAGCGCGGCGGCCTGACGGGCCGGGGCGC
>DASYJZ010000825.1:0-5393 GCA_035995965.1 Longimicrobium sp.
TAACATGATACCAGTTCCCACGATCAACTGTGCATTCATGCAAGGCCCCCAAGACGTCATCCTGAGGCCGACCACGTCTCATCCTTCTATCCGGCAAAGACTTGGCAGGCCGAAGGATCTATAGCCGGCCCATCGATACGCTCCAGGGAACGCACGGTCAATCGCGGAATCTGGTATGATACCAGGTCCCTGGATCCGCGGTGCATTCCTGAAAGCTGAGGATGGTCTTTCGACGCCACCCACGCGGATTTCGGGCTTGTCGAGCGGTGTCGGAAGGGAACCCACGGGATTTTCCGCTGCGGGCTGGACGAACCCGGAACCGCGTGGTAAGTTCAGCCGGAAAGACACCTTATCCATCGCGTTCCGCTACCGGCCTGCTCTGCCAGAGCCGTCGCGCGGGTGTCCCGATCCGGCTCGTTCGAACGTTTGATTGAATCGGCCGCCGCGCGCGGCCTCTCCGCCAACCCGCGAACTGCGTCCCCGGCCCCCGCCGGAGACGCCGCGGCCAGCATCCGTCGTTCGAGGGCACATGGCACTCCGAGCGCTCCCCTTCCTGCTCGTGGCGGTCGCCGCCGCTGCGTCGTCCGCCGCCGCCCAGCGCCGCGCCGCGGACGCCTCTCCGGCGCGGCTGGAGACTGCGGCTCCGCTCGCCCAGGCGGCGCCTGCGCCGGCGCTCCCGGCGGAGGGGCGGTCGAGCCGGCACGCCGCGTCCGCGCGGCGCGCCGTGGTGAGCGTGCTCGGCGGCGCGCTGATCGGCGCCGGGGCGGGGTTCCTCACCTCGCAGGTGGCGTGGAGCGACTGGGACAAGCGCTCGAACTCGGAGTTCAAGTCGCGCCGGCTGAGCTTCACCCTCGGCGGGAGCGCGCTGGGCGCCGTCACGGGCCTGGTGCTGGGGCGGCACGTGAGCGGCCCGGCCGCGCTCCCCGTCGCCGCGCCCGTGGCCCGCACTGTCAGCCGCACCTCCGTGATCACCGAGGAGGAGGTGCGCGCCTCCACGGCCGAGACCGTGTACCAGATGGTGCAGGCGATCCGGCCGATGTGGCTGCGCCGCGAAGGGGTGACCGGCCACACCAACCCGCCCGACCCCGACGTCGAGGCCCCGCCGGCGCCGATCACCGTCGCCGACGACCCCGGCGTCCGGGTGTACGTGGAGCGCGGCCTGGTGGGCGACATCTACGCGCTGCGCCAGATCGCCGTCACCGAGGTCACCTCGCTGGAGTTCCTGGACACCGCCGCCGCCACCTACCGCCTGGGCCCGGGGAACCCCTCGGGCGCCATCGTGGTGCACACCGGCCGGGTGCGGTAAACGTCGTCAAGGGGGATGGCCGCCGCCGCCGGGGTTGACGGGGGGTGGGCGCCCGTCCTATAAAAACGTGCGTTGCGTTCACCATCACATCCGGAGGACAAGCACAGCCACGGCCAGGCCGGCGCGTCCGCCGCCATCGAGCGGACGTCGACCGGTACAGGGGGGTGGCGCCCCCGTCCAGCCCTGTCGCGGCGGCGACGCAGCGCCGCGCCCGGGGATCCAAGACGGGCGGAACTCTCCGCCCAACTCCGAACTTTCAGGAGGACAACGAATGAGAAAGCTCCGTCGGCTACTGGCTGCCCTGGTGGCAGTAGCTTCGGTGCCGGCCTGGGCGATGGCGCAGGAGAACGCCGTCGTCACCGGTCGCGTCACCAACGCCTCGGGCGGCCCCGAGACCGCCGTCGCGGTGCGGATCGTCGAGTTGAACGTGGGCACCACCACGATCCAGGACGGCTCCTACCGCCTGGTGGTCCCCGGCAACCGCCTCCCCACGTCGCGCTCGGTGACCGTCACCGCCTCGCGCCAGGGCCTGAGCGCGAGCAGCCGCAGCGTCACGCTCGGCGCCGGCGCGCAGGTCACGCAGAACTTCCAGCTCGGCGCCAGCGCCATCTCGCTGCAGGGCGTGGTGGTCACCGCGCTGGGCATCGAGCGCACCCGGCGCTCCACCAGCACCTCGGTGCAGACGGTGGACAGCACCGCGCTGAACCGCGTCCCCGAGTCCAACCTGGTGAACCAGCTCTCCGGCAAGATTGCCGGCGTGCAGGTGACCAACTCCGGCCCGCAGGGCGGCAGCTCGCGCGTGGTGATCCGCGGCGCGACCTCGATCAGCGGCAACAACCAACCGCTCTTCGTGGTCGACGGGGTGCCGATCGACAACTCCGGCCCCGGCGTGGGCCCCAACGCCGACATCACGCGCAACGCGGGCTTCGGCGGGCTGGACTACGGCAACACGGCGCAGGACATCAACCCCGCCGACATCGAGAGCATCACCGTGCTGAAGGGCCCCAACGCGGCCGCCCTGTACGGCTCGCGCGCGGCGAACGGCGCCATCATCATCACCACCAAGAGCGGGCGCCGCACCACCGGCCTGGGGCTGAACGTCTCCCAGACGCTCTCGCGCGAGGACGTCCTGCGCCTTCCCTCGTACCAGAACGCGTACTCCCAGGGGTACGACGGCCAGTTCGACTACGTGGACGGCTTCGGCAGCGGCGTCAACGACGGCGTGGACGAGAGCTGGGGCCCGAAGATGGGCACCCGGGTGCGCCAGTTCAACAGCAACGGCGACTCGGTGCCGCTCCAGGCCTTCCCGAACAACGTCCGCGGCTACTTCGAGAACGGCCGCACGCTGATCACCAGCGCGTCGGTCGCCGCCGCCAGCGACCGCGCCGACGTGCGCGTGTCGGGCACCAACTGGTCGCAGACCGGCATCACCCCCACCACCAAGTTCGGCAGGCGCACCCTGTCGCTGAACGGCGGGCTCAACCTGTCGAGCAAGCTGAACGCGAACGCGGCGGTGCAGTACGTCCACAACAACGCCGACAACCGCCCGGGCACCGGGTACGACGACTACAACCCGATGATGGGCTTCGTCTGGTTCGGCCGGCAGGTGGACGTGGAGTACCTGCGCACGCACACCAAGGACGCGCTGGGGAACATGATCAGCTGGAACTACAGCTATCACCCGAACCCCTACTACAACGTCTTCGAGTCGCACAACCGCGACTCGCGCGACCGCGTGATCGGCCACGTGCAGAGCGCGTACTCGCTGGCCAGCTGGCTGAAGCTGATGGGCCGCCTGGGCACCGACTACTACACCAGCGAGCGCGTGTTCGAGGTCGGCCCCAACGAGTACGGCTTCAACGTGGGCCGCCTGGCCAACGCCCCCGGCTCCAACGGCGCGTTCGAGCAGAACGTGTTCACCAACCAGGAGACGAACGCCGACTTCCTGCTCACGGCGAACAAGTACCTGACCTCGGACTTCAGCGTGGTGGCGAACTTCGGCGGCAACCGCCGCTGGGACCGCTTCAACGACAACTACAACTGGGTGCGCGCGCTGGGCACCCCGGGCACCTACAACCTGTCGAACTCGCTGGAGCGGCCGTACACCACCAACCAGCTGGTGCGCCGCAAGGTGAACTCGATGTACGGCGACGTGCAGTTCGGCTACCACGACTACCTGTTCCTGAACCTGTCGGGGCGCAACGACTGGTCGTCGACGCTGCCGGCGGGGAACAACTCGTACTTCTACCCGGCGATCTCGGGGAGCTTCGTGTTCACCGACGCGCTGAACCTGAACAGCAGCTTCCTCACCTCCGGCAAGGTGCGGGCGGGGTGGACGCGGGTGGGCAACGACGCGCCGGCGTACTCGCTCATCACCACCTACCTGCCGGACCAGCCGTTCAACGCGAAGCCGTCGTTCACCTACTCGAACATCATCAACAACCCGAACCTGAAGCCCGAGAGCACCACCTCGTGGGAGGTGGGGAGCGAGCTCGGCTTCCTGGACGAGCGGGTGACGCTGGACCTGGCGTACTACCAGAAGACCACGACCGACGAGATCCTGGCGGTGCCGATCTCGGCCGCCTCGGGCTTCACCCGCCAGTTCCTCAACGCCGGCACCATCCGCAACCGCGGCGTGGAGCTGCAGGCGCGGCTGATCCCGGTGCAGAAGCAGAACTTCCAGTGGGACATGACGGTGAACTTCGGCCACAACCGGAGCACCGTGACCGAGCTCTTCGGCGACACCAAGGCCCTGGTGCTCGGCAGCTACTGGGGCGTGAACGTTGAGGCGCGCAAGGGCCAGCCCTACGGCACCCTGTTCGGCAGCGCGTACGCGCGGGTGGAGGACGCCAACAGCCCGTACTTCGGCCAGATCATCGTGGACAGCGACGGCCTGCCGATGGCCTCGCCGCAGCGCAAGGTGCTGGGCAACTACCAGCCCGACTGGGTGGGCGGGATCAACAACCACCTGCGCTACCGGAACGTGGACCTCTCCTTCCTGGTCGACACGCACCAGGGCGGGCAGCTGTTCTCGACCACGAACATGTGGGGCAACTACACCGGCGTCTTCGCCTCCACGCTCAAGGGCCGCGAGGCGGACTGGAACGACCCGGGGGTGGTCGCGCGCGGGGTGCAGCAGAACGCCGACGGCTCCTTCTCGCCCAACACCACCCCGGTGATCGCCGCGTACTACTACGAGAACGGCTACTTCATCAACGAGGCGAGCGTGTACGACGCCAGCTTCGTGAAGCTCCGCGAGGTGTCGCTGGCCTACACCCTTCCCCGCAACACCACCCGGCGGCTCGGCGTGACGGGGCTGACGGTTTCGGCGATCGGGCGCAACCTCTGGCTGCACTCGAAGGCCCCCAACATCGACCCGGAGACCGCCTTCGACGCCAGTAACGTGCAGGGCATCGAGGGCGAGCAGCTGCCGACGCCGCGCAGCATCGGGTTCACCGTCTCGGTCACCCCGTGAGCGGGCGCCTTTCCATGGAGAGAACGATGAAGCGCAACCTCGGAAGAGTCGCCCCGGTGCTCGCCCTCGCCCTCGGGGCGGCGGCGTGCGACAAGGGGCTCACCGAGCTGAACGTGGACCCGAACAACCCGCCCTACGTGGCCGCCCCGGCGATCCTGCCCGAGGCGCAGCAGGCGGCGGTGAACCGGGCGCTCGGCTCGAACTTCAACCTGACCATGATGGGCCTGTGGTCGCAGAGCTTCGCCAAGATCCAGTACATCGACGAGGACCGCTACGCGCTGCGCTCGACTACGATCGACGCCCACTGGGCCGGCTTCTACGGCGGCCCGCTCGAGGACTTCCAGAAGATCATCGAGCAGGGCGACTCGCTGGGCCGCCCGAACTGGAAGGCGATCGCCACCGTGATGCAGCAGTGGACCTTCCAGATCGTCACCGACACGTGGGGTGACGTGCCCTACTCCGACGCGCTCAAGGGCGACGCCAACACGCGCCCCAAGTACGACGCGCAGAAGGACGTCTACTACGGGATGCTGGCCAGGCTGACGGCGGCCAGCGCCATGTTCCTGCCGGGCGGCCTCAACTGCGCGGCGCCGGCGCCGAATTGCACCTTCG